>NZ_JAUBQQ010000041.1:0-50762 GCF_036701335.1 Microcoleus sp. Pol12B5
TACGATTGCCTGCTTGACGGAGCGATCGCCTGCTTGACGGTACGATCGCTACACCAACTCTTTTAAGATACAAGGGGCGGGTTCACCAACAATATATGTCTCAAATTAACGATCTCGTAAACCCGCCCCTTTTAGCCGATCGCACCTCTACGCGCTTCAATCAAAAACAGATTCGCTTTCTCGTAATTAGGACGTTCTGGCAATTTAGTTGCAGCAAAAGCGCGATCGAACTCACCGTGCAAGCTCAACCGCCAGCGATTCACCTCATCCCAGGATATTTCTTGGTTGCGGATAGATAAAAGTTGCGATCGATAATCCTGCACCCGAACAGGTACAAACCCCTCCTTGAGCACCGTAATTCCTGACAGCAACAAGCGAATTAAGTGCATCGCGTGCTTCCAACGAATTTCCCCGGTATTGCGGAGGTCTTGCTCCATTTTTTTAAATTGAGACAAAACGTAGCTATTGTAAGTTTGATAAACCAATTGAGAAAGAAAGATTTCCCGAATTTCGAGCAATTCTTGTGCTACAGGAGAAACAGTTTCTACTAAAGGCGTGTACAAACATTCTAGCACATTTGGATTAGCTTTTAGTGCCAAAACTAGAAACTTTTGCAGTTCCCAATAGCATTCCTGATTTTCCTTGTTTTCCAATTGTTCTGGAATGCCGTAAAGCGACCAATGAAGTATTGCGGGCGGCAGGTAAATCCCGCGTCTGTCTGTATCGGATTGCTCGTTATCAAGACCGTAGGCTCTCGAACCAAGAATGCAGCGGTAAATTACAGAATCATAGAGGTTGTATTCTGCAAGAAAATCTCCTCCTGACTGCAATCCTTCGCTCTGAAACTGCTTGCGGATACTGAGTTCGTGCCGCCGCAGACTAACTTGTGTTCCGTCTGGGAATTTGACTAAATATGCGTGGGAATTATCCGTAGGCGATTGAACGATGACACCTACTAATCCCGGTTTCCAAGATTGGTCGCCGGCGGGATTTTTGACCTCGATTTTGGTGACAATTTGGGTTCCTGCGGGGATGATTAAGTTGAAATTTTGAGGAAGATTGGCATTTGCCATGAGGAAACCTCCTGCGGGGCACGAGCTACAATGCTAGTGTAGCATATGTGTAGTACGAAGTGGCGTTTTGGGCGATCGCGGATTTGGCCTTGTTGAACATTGTCTAACGATCGAGGAGGAACACCGCCAGCGGCTTAAGGAAAAGGTGTTGGAAATTGTCGAGACTCACCCGACAATTGCAGCAATTCGCAATGGGGAAGCGGTGACGGACTTGCAACAGGTGGCGTTAGAGCGTACACTGAGGCAAGAGTTGCATGGGGGAAACGTGCAGTTGTAGAAGTCGAATATTCGCAAGGCGTTTAATCTGAAGGTGAATAGTTTATTATCGTTTCTGCGAGAGTTGTTCGAGATTGAGGCATTGCCGGATTATCAAGAGGTGGTAAGGCGGAATTTTGAGGATTTTATTGCCCAACGGCAGTTTAACTCCAATCAGATTCAGTTTTTAAGGGCCGTGCAGAATGTGTTTTTGAAGAAGCGGCGGTTGGAAGTCCCGGATTTGTATGAGGCACCGTTAGACAGATTTGGAGAGGATGCGGTAGAAAGGTGGTTTACTGAGGAGGAAGTGGATGATTTAATTGAATTTGTCGCACAGTTGGTGGCTTAAACACTAGATACTCCCTATAATCTAGACAAAATTCTTAAAAGAAAAACATAGAAAATTAAATTATTAAAAGCTCTTTCACTCCTACAGAATTAATATGACTCATTTTGGCATCATCTGTCCTGGTTCTACTGGTCCCCTCAACACTATGCTGCCTTTAGGGCAGGAACTTCAAAGGCGTGGTCATCGCGTCACTCTGTTTGGAATACTCGATACTCAATCTAAAACATTGGCAGCCGGATTAGAATTCCAGGCTGTTGGCAATGAGGAGTTTCCAACTGGAGCGATGGCAGCATCCTTTACACAATTGGGGAAACTCAGCGGATTAGCTGCATTGCAATATACGATTAATCTACTTAAGGAGGGAGCCGCTGTTATGCTCCGGGATGCTCCAGCATCACTCAAAGCATCTGGTGTAGAAGCCTTGCTAGTCAACCAAGGCTCAGTAGAAGGAGGAACTGTTGCCGATTTTCTAGACATTCCTTTCGTAACTGTGTGCAGTGCCGTGGTGCTGAATCGAGACCCTAGCGTTCCTCCTTTCAACACCCTCTGGGAATATAGCCCAGCTTGGTGGGCGCGTTTACGCAACCAAATGGGTTATCTGTTACTTAATCGTGTCGCGAAGCCAATTAGAGATGTAATTGCTGAGTATCGCCAAGAATGGAACCTGCCTCCGCACAGTCACCCTAATGATCCCTACTCTCAACTGGCTCAACTAAGTCAAGCACCTTTTGAGTTTGAATTTCCTCGGCAGGAGTTGCC
This sequence comes from Microcoleus sp. Pol12B5, assembly GCF_036701335.1. Classification (NCBI taxonomy): domain Bacteria; kingdom Bacillati; phylum Cyanobacteriota; class Cyanophyceae; order Oscillatoriales; family Microcoleaceae; genus Microcoleus; species Microcoleus sp. Pol12B5. The sequence continues at coordinate 2,437 of NZ_JAUBQQ010000041.1, forward strand.
TCCGTGGTTCCATTTCACGGGTTCCTACCATTCGTCAGCCAGCCGAGAACCTGTTTCTTTTCCCTATGAAAAGTTGACGGGGAAACCATTAATTTATGCTTCGATGGGAACATTGCAAAATCGCCTGATTGGGGTTTTTCAGGATATTGCGTTAGCTTGTGAGGGATTAGATGCCCAGTTGGTGATTTCTCTTGGGGGTTCAGCTAGCCCAGAATCCCTACCACAATTGGCCGGAAATCCTCTGGTTGTTAGGTATGCACCTCAATTGGAAATACTCACAAAAGCTACCTTGATGGTTACTCATGCAGGAATGAATACCACGATGGAATGCCTGAAGAGTGGAGTGCCAATGGTTGCAATTCCGGTTGCTAATGACCAACCAGGAGTAGCAGCACGGATCGCTTGGACAGGAGCAGGTGAAGTTGTTCCTCTGAACAAATTGAGTGTTCCCAGGCTACTATCTGCTATCGGAAAGGTGCTGACAGAAGATTCTTACAAAAAAAATGCGGTTAGGTTACAAGAGGCGATCGCTCGTGCTGGTGGAGTGAGTCGAGCTGCCGATATTATCGAACAAGTTGTATCGACGCGGAAGCCTGTTTTAGCTCAAAGCCTGCAATAAATAGGTTTTATTAGCCATCACTTTGAGAATTGATAGATGCTCACTGACCCTGAACTGCGATCGCCAGTTGACCCAATTTGGGAGAGATTACGATCGTCGGGACTCTGGAAGCCAAAGCAGGATGAGATTTTTTATCAGCGGCGCAGGTTACAATGGAGAGGTTGCTGAAGTTAGAGCATATTATGGGGATAGAAGTGCGGGAGTTGATGAGTTTTATAGATGAAAAATGAAAGTTAGAGAAGTTATTAAAATGTTAGAAGATGATGGTTGGTATTTAGCTAGAACAAAGGGCAGTCATCGTCAATTTAAACACCCAGAAAAGGCTGGGACTGTCACGGTGTCAGGTAATTTAGGCGTTGATATGCCAATTGGTACGCTTAAAAGTGTTTGGCGGCAAGCTCAACTAGAAGAGGAGGAAGATTAATGCGTTATGTTGTTGTAATTGAAAAAGGTGAAACTAGCTACGGTGCTTATGTTCCCGATTTACCTGGATGTGTAGCTGTGGCTGAAAGTTTAGAAGAGGTGAGAAATTTAATTAAAGAGGCGATCGCATTTCATATTGAAGGACTACAAGAGGATGCTTTTCCGATTCCCGAACCTGTCTCTATTTGCGAATATGTTGAAGCTTAAGAAGCTGAGGGCGGTTGAAACTGCGGCTACACAAAATTTCGTCCCAGCAGAGGAGGACTAAGAAATAAGAGGAATCAGAAAATAAATTCGATGGGCAATACAGGATTTGAACCTGTGACCCCTTCCGTGTGAAGGAAGTGCGCTACCACTGTGCTAATTGCCCGCAGATAACTAATATACCATACGCAATCCGAATTCGCAACTAAAATTTTCCTAAAAAATCAGCCGCTTGTTTCCGAGTTGAACTCGACACAATGCCAAGAATACAGGCATTTGTCGAGTCTGGCATCAGTTAACCTGCCACCAACCCGCCGACGGGCCGACAAACCGCACTACAATCCACCAAGCAACCAAAAGACTAATCCCCATCCAGCTTCCGCGACTTGTCCACTTCACAAAATCTTCGCTTTGGGTTTTCGTGATTGGCAGCCAGGGAAGGATGCGTTCTTCTTTACCGTATTCGTCGCCGATCGACTCTTTGCGACGCTTAGCTTCACCCATAATCTTTGTCTACTAAATTAGATTTCAACTGGATACCTAACCAAATTATAGGCCAACAGGTCATCTCAAGCCTGCGTCAGCCAAGTCGTATCCAAATAATCAATCCTCGCAAAAGGACTCAAAGCCGCTAAAACCTGCTGTCCATAACTGCGGTGAATCACCCTGCTGTCGAAAATCGCCACCACCCCTTGACGTTCTCGCACCGGCGCGATCGCCCGTTGCAATTCATTCAGCGCCGCCGGCAGCAAATACAACCGAAACCAATCCTTGCGCCGTTCCTTATAATAAGCCACACGCGCCGTCACCAAAGGATTCTCCAAAGAAGGTAGCGGCAAAGTTGCGATCGCCAGCAAGTGAGGCGCCCTCAATTCCCCCTGATGTTCCCGCCAAAACTCCCACCCCGTCACCAAAATCGCATTCTCGCCGACATCTGTTTTTTCAACCTGCACCCGAGAACCGAACTCAGAAGCCAAAATCGCCGCCAGCCGAGCCCTCAGCGGTACATCACCCACAATCAGCACCGTTAACCCCGCCACCGACGCGCTCATCAACAGCAAAGTCCGAATTTCTTCCATTAAAACTCCCTGAAATTCCGGCGTATTTGGCAGCGGCAGCCAGTTGGGAATGTACAGTTGAATTAATTCGCTTTGTCGATCGGGCGAAAACTTAACGCTCGTCAATTCTGGCAGTCCCAGCATTTGCCGGAAGATCGGAGCCTTCGGTTCCACATCCACCGCCCCCCCAATCAACACCACAGGCTGATAATCCCAAATTTTGCTCAAAACCTCAGCCACCTGCACCGGCGCGCAGAACAGAGAAAATGAGCCAGCCTCCCGATGAATTTCCGCCCACCGCAGTTTTCCGTTTGCTTCCCACCGCTGCCAAAAATTGCTCCAAGCAGCCGGAATCAGCGAATTCGGCTCGATCCTTTCAAACAGCCCCTGCAAAATATTTTGCTCTGCCGTTTCCAGCAAATAGCACTCCTCTGGTTTCGCCGGATGCTGAAAGAAAGCCCGCGTTAGCAGTACCCGCCCTTGGAGGATTGCATCGGCTTCCAAAGGCTGAGATTGCATTAAATCATTCCAGTCAGCAGGTTGCAAACACGCCGTCAATTGCTGGCGCGTCCAAACTTCCAAGTCATCCACACCGTCGATAATTGTCGGAATATTGCTCGGAAGTGGCGAATTCCCCGCCAAGCGAGCCGCCAGCCAAGGCTGCGGATCTACTAGCATCAATCCTTGTCCAGTGGCATTATCGGAATAAGTCTCGATCGACTTATCAGTTTGCAGCCACTCTTGCAAACGTGGAATTTCCACTCCTCTCAAATGCTCGATCAGCCGTGTCGGCGCCACTAAAATCACAGGTTCCGGCCACATCAAAATCGGCATCAAATAGCTGACTCGATACCGCTGTCGGTAAGCTCCAGCCGGAAGCCCCGTTTGGATCAGAGCGCTGCGCCCCAAGCGCAATGCCCGCGCCACGAGCCGCGCCATCGTTAAATGGTGGGGCCAGTGCGGCTCGGAGTTTGATCGCAGGAAGCGGAGCAATGAGTTGTGGACTTCTACCTCAATCAATCGGTTTTAAAATTGACATTTCTCACTCAACATAATCAAAACTGGCCAGAAAATCAACTACTTTTTGACCGAGAGGCAAACTGAATTTACTCTCCTGATGAGTTGCACCTCCCTTCCCAAAATTCCCGTGAGAATTCACCATCAAACTCTCCTGTCCCGAACTAATTAAAATAGTTTGGGTCGGTGACTCAAAAAACTTTGTTGGCTGACTAACCCGTGATATATTAGAGACCAAATTTATCAATTCATTTAATTTATTTGTAGCTGTACTCAATGCTTTACGCAACTGCAATATTCGTTTATTCTCCAAATTTTGATTTTCGATATTTTTGCCAATAACTATAATATTTCTCTGAGTTAGTACAGCATCTTTAAAAGGAATAATCGCTAAAAAAGCTGCTGGCAATAAATGCTCATCGCTCTCAAATCTAAAAGTTAGAGTTGTGCGGCGGTAGCCGACTTCAATATTAGGAGGAAAAATCATGGCCCGGTAATGCCGAGCTATTTCGCTGTAAGCTGTTGCTAAAGTGCTGTTTGCTGAGTAGTCTAAAAGTGAGTCAACTACAATTTGCACTAACCCAGGCGTGTGATTTAAAAATTTTATCGATTCTGACGGCGAATTAAATTGTTGAATCTGAGTGCGATCGCCTGCGGGACTGAGGTCAACCCATTGGCAAGTAATATCATCTGCAATGATGCCACACCGAGGAACCAAATACAATTTTGCTCCTGTTAAAGTTGCTCCCCTTAAATCAGCGCCCACCCAATCGGCATTAATCAAATTTGTTTCTGTCAAATCAGCGTGAACGAAACTAGCACTTCCTAAATTAGTATTTCTTAAATCTGCTCCGTTAAGGTTAGCTCCGCTCAATTTAGCAAAGCTCAGATCCGCGCCGTTGAGGTTAGCTCCCGTCAAATCAGCCCATTTGAGGTTAGCTCCGCTCAAATTGGCACTGCTGAGATTCACCTGTTGCAATGAAGCTTGTCTCATATCGGCATTGTTAAAATTGGCGCCGCTAAGTTCTGCTTTCGTCAAATCTGCGCCGTGTAAGTTAGCTTCTTGAAAGTTAGCTGAAACAGCCGAGGCACCTCTGAGATTTGCACCGGACAGGTTAGCACCGGACAGGTTAGTTTCCGTCAGTTTTACCTCTCTTAAATCTGCTTCAGTCAGGTTAGCGCCGCTGAAGTTAGTTTTGCTGAGTTCGCAGCGGACTAATTCGCTTCTAATTAGGGACGCTCTGATTAATTGAGCTGCACTTAAATCGGCTCTCACTAAGTTTGCTACGTTGAGAGTAGCCCCGTTTAAGATTGCCCGCGACAGGTTGGTACTGCTGAGTCTAGCCACATTCAGGTTCGCTTCGCTCAAGTTAACTTCGCTCAAGTTAGCACCGCTGAGGTTGGTAACAAATAAGCTAGCCCCCTTTAAAATTGATTGGCTGAGATTGATGCGGCTGAGATTAGCTTCATTCAGGTTGATTCCTGTGAAATCTCTGTCGCCTTCAGTATATCTTTTGACGATTGCAAATCGTTTGAGTAGTTCTTCAGCTTCCATTTGTTTACCTGAATAAAATGGCGATCGGCTAACTTTTATATGGCATAAATATAAATAATATCAAATTCATTTATAGTATTTACTCACCGAGCTGATAAAAGCTTTTGACAAACTCAATGACCGTATTTAGCGGCGGGGTGGTAAATCTTTGGGCTTTAATTGCAGGACTGATAGATGTTTTGTTGACTCCAGGTAAATTTGTCAAGTTTCTGCCAAAATCTGGGTGATAGTGAATCATCAAAGTTTCGGCGCTTGAGTTAGCGAGTACAGTTTGGGTAGGTGATTGGAAAAAACTTGACATCGGTTCGCGATCGAGGCGAATCGGCTGAATTTTCATTTCCCCTATTTTTCTCATTGTTTTGGTCAGGGCTACGTTTAATTGCACTACCATATTTGAAACTCGGACGCCCAGGTTATTACCACTTTGGGGTTGAATCATCTTGATCAAAGTAATCAAATTTTTCTGAGTAAATGCTGCATCACTAAAGGGAACAATCGCAACGAAAGCTGTGGGAAATAGTTGCTCGTCCTGCTCTATTTTAAATGATATGATTGTGCGTCTGGAATTAACTTCGATACTGGGAGGATGATTCAAAGCAGGGTATTGACGGGCTATTTGGCGGTAGGTAGCTGCCAGGACAAAGTTAGCATCGGGGTCGAGGGGTCGATCGACAATAATTTGAACTGTCGGCGGTGTAGCATTGAAAAACCTTTGAGATTCTTCTGGGGTAAAGCGCTGAATGTGGCTGCGATCGCCGTTAGGACTGAGGTCAACCCAATCGCAGGTAATGTCATCTGCTTTCACATCAAACCTAGACACAGCGTAAATTTTTGCCCCCGTCAGAGCCGCCCCCGTCAAATCTGCACCCACCCAATCAGCGTGAATCAAATTCGCTTGGGTCAAATCCGCGTGTACCAGAGTAGCGTTCAACAGATTGACATTGCTCAAATTTGCCCCGTACAAGTTGGCCCCGCTCAATCTCGCTTCATCCAAGTCAGCACCGGTCAGGTTCGCCCCGCTGAGGTCAGCCCACCGGAGATTAGCGCCTCGCAAGTCAGCGCCGCTAAGGTTTGCCTGAGACAGATTAGCTTGTCTGAGTTCGGCATTGCAGAGGTTGACTCCTCGCAAGTCTGCCCTGCTGAGATCGGCTCTGTGCAAGTTGGCCCGTTCCAAGTTGGCCGCTGTTAGAAAAGCGCCTCTCAGGTGAGCCCCGCTGAGGTCGGCTTGCTCTAGATTGGCTTCTCTGAGGGTTGCTTCTCTCAAATCTGCTTCGCTGAGATTTGCACCGGTCAAGTTAGCACTGCTAAGGTTTGCTCGAATCAGTTCGGATCTGATCAGTGTAGCTTCAACGAGTTGGGCTTCGCTGAGGTCGGCTCTAATCAAGTTGGCCACGTTGAGGATAGCGCCGCTGAGGTTGGCTTTGTGGAGATTAGTACCGCTGAGTCTGGCAACATTAAGTTTGGCTTTTCTCATGTTGGCGTTTGACAAATTGGTGCCGCTCATGTTGGTGAGGCTCAAGATTGCCTCACTGAAATTAGCCCCGCTGAGATCGATCCTGCTGAGATTTGCCTCGCAAAGGAGGATGGCAGTAAAATCTCTTTCTCCTGCTGCATATTTGGTGATGAGTTCTTCGGCATCCATGCTTTTCAATTTCCCTGATGTCTTAGCTAGAACAAAGCTTTATTGTCCCAACCTTTAAACTAGAATAAGCATTTTTTGTAACTTGATGCAATATGCCTAGACATCTATATTGTGGAAGCCTTTTATAAAATCCAAAATGCTAGTGATATTAGCTTGAGCCAATTTTGTGCTTTCGGCTAACTTACCCGATGGTGAGTTACTTTGCTCGTATTTTTTAATCAGGCGTTTGCCGAAGGCAGGGTGGTGATATACGCTGAGTCTTTGATCGCGGGAATTAATTAAGCTCATCTGTGTTGGAATTTGAAAGAAATTGATGCTTTCACCGATTTTTGGAAAAGAACTGGAAATTTTGATTTGGTCTACTTTGCTGATAGCTTGGTTGAGAGCTTTGCTGCATAACTGAACGTGTTTAGATTCTTTGACGTTAAGTTTGCCTGCATCGTGCGATTGAATCATTTTCATCAAAGCTATTAGGTTTTTTTGAGTTATGGCAGCGTCGTTAAAAGGAATGATGGCAACGTAAGCGGTGGCAAATAATTTATCGTCGCTGTCCATTTTAAACGCGAGTACGGTGCGCCTGGAGCTGACTTCGATCGTGGGAGGCTGACTTAAACTTGGGTATTGTTGGGCAATTTGGTAATAAGTTGCAGCTAATGCAAAATGAGCGCCTTGATCTAAGGGCGAGTCAATTACAATCCGAACTGTGGGCAAGGTTTCATGAAAAAATTCCTGGGTTCCTCCCGAGTTCAACCAGTAAATTTGGCTGTGGTCGCCGTTGGGGCTGAGATCAACCCACTTGCAGGTCATGCCTTCGGTTTTGATGCCGAGCCGCGAAACTGCGTGAAGTTTGGCTCCGGTTAAGGTGGCTCCGGTTAAGTCGGCTCCAATCCAGTCGGCGCGGATCAGATAGGCATTTGTCAGGTCGGCGTGAACTAAGCTGGCATTCAGCAAGTTAGCGTGGCAGAGGTCGGCTCGGCTGAGGTCGGCACCGCTCAATTTGGCCTCGCTGAGGTCGGCCCAACGGAGATTGCAGCCGCTGAGAATGGCCCAGCGCAAATTGACGCCGCTGAGGTCGGCGCCGCTGAGTACGGCTTGAGTGAGGTTGGCTTGTCTCAGTTCTGTGCCTCGCAAGTCGGCGCCGCTGAGGTCGGCTCGGCTAAGGTCGGCTCCTTGCAGGTTGGCTTGTTCGAGGTTGGCTTCTGTCAAGCACGCGCCGCTGAGGTGAGCGCCTCGAAGGTTGGCTTGAGCGAGGTTGGCTCCTCGAAGGGTGGCTTCGGTAAGGGTGGCGCCGCTGAGGTTTGCGCCGCTGAGGTTTGCGCCGCTGAGTTCGGCTCGAATGAGCTCGGCTCTGATCAGTTTCGCTCCGATGAGTATGGCTTTTTTGAGGTCAACTCGCACTAGGTAAGCGACGTTGAGGTCGGCGTCGGTGAGGTCGGCGCCGCCTAGATGGGCGCCACTGAGTCTGGCAATGTTGAGTTTTGCACCTGTGAGGTTTGTTTTGCTGAGGTTTGCTCCGCTTAGGTTTGCTACACTCAGATTCGCACCCTTGAGGTTGGCTCCGCTCAAGTTGACGCCGCTGAGGTTGGCCTCAGTCAGGTTGATTCCGGCAAAGTTTCTTTCTCCGGCGGCATATTTTTTCAGGAGTTCCTCGACTGTCATGGGGGCGGCACCGTATCAAATATCCCCATTTTATTGCTATGAATATCGGTATTGTAGGACTGGGTTTAATTGGCGGCTCGATCGGGCTGGATTTGCGATCGCGCGGGTTTAATGTTTTTGGGGTTTCGAGTCGGCAGCAGACTTGCGATCGGGCGCAAGCTCGCGGTGTTGTCAATGAAGCCAGCATAAACCTGTCTCTGATGGCAGCAGCGGATGTGGTTTTTATTTGCACGCCACTGGGGTCGATCGAGTCGATCGTCCGAGAGTTGGTGCCCTATCTTTCCCCTGATACTATTGTAACCGATGTCGGTTCCGTAAAAACACCCATAGTGCAGGCTGTGTCTCCTCTGTGGCCGAATTTTGTAGGGGGACACCCGATGGCGGGGACTGCTGAAAGCGGGATTGAGGCGGCGATACCGGATTTGTTTGTGGGCCGGCCTTACGTGGTGACGCCGACTGCCCAGACGCCGACGCTTGCGGTGGATAAGGTTGAGGAAATTGCGCGGTTGCTGGGTGCTAAAGTTTACCGATGTGAGCCGGAAGAACACGATCGAGCTGTGGCTTGGATTTCTCATTTGCCGCTCATGGCGAGCGCGACGCTGGTTGCTGCCTGCGATCGAGAGGGCGATCGGGATATTGTTAATTTAGCCCAACATTTGGCGAGTTCGGGTTTTCGGGATACGAGCCGCGTTGGGGGCGGCAATCCCGAGCTGGGAGTCATGGTGGCAAAGTACAATCGAGAGGAATTATTGCGATCGCTCTCTATTTACCGCGACAGTCTCAACGAGTTCATCAGCGATATTGCAGCCGAAAATTGGCAAGCTCTCGAACACAAGCTGAAACTGACTCAACAAGCAAGACAGAATTACAAATTGTGAGCCAAAAATTACTGAAAACGGTTCCCGTCTCGATTATGATTTGTGGACGCCTATATATTTAGTTTCAATGTACACTTATTCTCGGGTCAAGCGATTTTTACTGGGTGAATCTCTCCCCACCAGTGCATCTATTCATGAACGGCTGAGCAACGCTACAGGACTAGCTGTTCTGGCTTCCGATGCACTTTCGTCTGTTGCCTACGCTACTCAAGAAACTCTGCTGGTACTGTTACTAGCGGGGAGTAGTAGTTTGAGTTTATCGCTGCCTATTTCTGGAATTATTATTTTACTGTTGGCGATCGTGGCGCTGTCTTACCGACAGACAATTAAAGCGTACCCCAACGGCGGTGGCGCTTACATTGTAGCGCGAGAAAATTTGGGTATTTATCCTGGTTTAATCGCAGCAGCTTCGCTGATGATTGATTACATTTTAACTGTAACAGTCAGTATTTCGGCTGGCGTTGCGGCCTTGACTTCAGCAGTTCCCTCGCTGCACCCCTACACAGTTGAACTGTGCTTAGTTTTTATTGTCCTAATCATGTTTGCCAATCTCAGGGGATTGCGGGAATCTGGCAATATATTTATGGTTCCCACCTATGCGTTTCTCGTTGGGATTTTTGTTTTAATTGGCTGCGGCTTATTTCAACAGGCAACAGGTAATGTTATGCCGACATTACAAAATATTCCCGCTAAGGAACCTTTGGGGTTATTTCTGCTCGCGCGCGCTTTTGCGGCGGGCTGTACTGCCCTGACAGGAGTTGAAGCCATATCAGACGGGGTGTTGGCTTTTAAGCCTCCTGAATGGAAAAATGCGCGCCTGACTTTGAGCTATATGGGGGGAATTCTGGGAGCGATGTTTTTGGGGATTAGTTACTTGGCTCATATTTATCAGGTGATTCCTACAGAACATGAAACGCTCCTTTCTGTATTGGGAAAACAGATTTTTGGTGTCGGTATATTTTATTACTATTTGCAGGCAGCAACTCTGTTAATTTTGCTGTTGGCGGCGAATACGAGTTATGCTGATTTTCCGCGACTTTGTTATTTTTTGTCGCGGGACGGGTTCTTGCCCAGGCAGTTGTCGCTGTTGGGCGATCGACTGGTTTATTCTAATGGCATTAATCTGCTCAGCTTCTGCGCTGCTCTTTTAATTATCATCTTTCGAGGCAATACGAGCGCGGTGCTTCCTCTGTATGCGGTTGGGGTTTTCACTTCTTTTACTCTCTCCCAATCGGGAATGGTAATTCACTGGTTTAAGGAACGAGGTAAAGGTTGGCAAGTTAGTGCTGTGATGAACGGTATTGGTGCAGTGGCAACAACGGGAGTTTTGGCTGTAATTCTCGCTACAAAATTCCTTTTGGGAGCTTGGGTTGTCGTAGTAACTATCCCGATCGTAGTCAGTCTATTTTTAGCTATTCACCGACACTATCGGTATGTCGCTGCTCGGTTGAGCATTCAGGGAATAGAACCGAGGTCTTATCTTCGCAGACCTAAAGTTAAGACGGTGACACATCCGGCAGTGGTGTTAGTCGGGCAGTTGCACCGGGGAACTTTCGAGGCCCTTGATTACGCTCGTTTAATTGCTGATGAAGTTGTGGCAGTTCACGTAGATATTGGTTTGACAGATCGAGAAAAATTACAATTAGCTTGGAAAGATTTGCAGTCTGATATTCCTTTGGAAATTCTGGACTCGCCTTACCGTTCTGTTGCTTCGGCTTTGACACACTTTTTGACTTTGTTTGAAGAGCAGCGACCGGGAGTTTATTTAACGCTGATCATTCCGGCTTTTGTGACCAGAAATTGGTGGGAGGGACTGCTGCACAATCAAACTGCTTTCTTTTTAAAAGCGGCTTTGCGGGCTAAAAGAAGTCGGGTTGTAACAACGGTTAGATATTTTCTTTAAGTAGGGAGAGGCAACCGTCGGCGATTGCCCCTACTTCCTCGCAATGAAAATTGGAATGCGGTCGGACGCGCTGGCAAAAGAAACCCGGTTTCTTCGCAAAATCGTTGGTTTGGATGCGATTTTTCGAGGCATAAACCGGGTTTCTGACACCGCTTGGTAAATCATATATATTTATTAAAAATTCAAGAAAAGGGTTGACATAAGTTCTTTGAAAGAAAACTGGCAAGATGCCAGTGCCACAAGAGAACTCAATAGTTCTCTGAAAGAAAACTGGCAAGATGCCGATGCTCCAACAGCAGAAGTTTTGCTCCCAGAGGATTTTCCTGTGGAAGCAAAGCGCTCAAACAGTTAGCAAGTTTGGCGAATTTCGTCACCCTCAAAGTGGTTGCGTTTGTCGCGCTGGCGCTACTCCTGACTTTTATCCAGGGGATGCGGGATTGGCGATTGCATCGTCGAAACAGCAGGAATGGTGATTCCGGTGGCCATTGGTTCCGCTTCATGATTTACTCGGGTTCGCCGAATGTGGCGCGATCGAGCTTGCCAGGCCTAGCCAAAAACTCTGAAACAGCCTGAATCCAGGCTTTCCCCGCTGTCTGTCGCAGCAAATCCCGAACTTGTGAGATATTTGCCAGCGGAAGCAACAGCCGCTAACTACGGTTTTATCAAGCGTTTGCTGCTAGCAGAACTTCTGCGCTGGCGTTGGCGGCAAGTTTTCGGGGATGTCGAAGCTCTCCTAGTATACGATTTGCCTGACAATATCACTTGAGCTGAAGGTGTCGGCTGGGTAACTGGCAAAGGCGCTTGTCCCGCACATTCGGGCCAGCCTGTAATTCGGGTTCGATGGCCGCGCCGTCTTATTTGCTGGTTGGGAAGGGGAACGATCGATTTTGGCGGCTTCTCACGGTGCAGGAAGGGCGCGATCGCAAAAATCGATCTGAGTCGCGGGGGTGCTAACAAAACTGACTCCGCTTAGGGATTAACCGGCGTAGATTGCATTACCGGGCGCGAAGAACGCAAAATCGAAGAAGCACCAACCGCTTACAAGCCAATTCAACCAGTAATTGACGTTCAGGTTGAGACGCAAATAGTTGGTGTAGTCGCTAAAATAAAGCGAGTGTTAACGTTTAAAGCCTAGGAACGGGGCATTTGAGAATTAAAAATTAAACAAGGGTAAGGTGCGCGGATCACCCTACTAATTTCTAATTCTCGGCCCCTTTTCCGATGCCCCATGCCCTATGACTGATTCTCAAGCATCACCAAATCCATCAAAACCTGTCCATCCCCTAAAGCGGCTGCTGAAGTACGGGCGCCGCTACCGCCTGAAAGCTTGGCTGGCAAGTATCTGTTCGCTGCTGAATAAATTCTTTGATTTAGCGCCGCCAGCATTAATAGGTATTGCCGTTGATGTGGTGGTGAAACAGCAAGATTCTATCCTCGCTCAGTGGGGCATAAAAGATGTCTTTTGGCAACTGGCAATTATCACTCTTTTGAGCGCGATTGTTTGGACGTTGGAATCTATTTTTGAATATGCTTATGATTATTTGTGGCGCAATTTGGCTCAGGATATTGAACATGATTTGCGTCTGGAAGCTTACAGCCATTTGCAGGAATTAGAATTAGCTTATTTTGAAGAGCGCAGCACTGGTGGTTTGATTTCTATTCTCAACGATGATATCAATCAACTAGAACGTTTTTTGGACGACGGCGCTAATGAAGTAATTCAGGTAATGACAACTGTTGTTGTGATTGGCGCGGCTTTTTTTGCTGCATCTCCTGGTGTGGCTGGGCTGTCAATGCTGCCGATCCCCTTTATTATTTGGGGTTCGATCGCCTTTCAAAATCGCCTCGCTCCTCTCTATGCTGATGTGCGGGAAAAGGTGAGTTTTCTGAACGGGCAACTGTCGAATAATTTGATGGGAATTACTACTATTAAAAGTTTTACTTCCGAAGATTATGAAATTCAGCGCATCGAAGCACAAAGTCAAGCTTACCGCGAAAGCAACCGACGGGCGATCGTACTTTCGGCAGCTTTTATTCCGCTGATTCGGGTTGTGATTTTCTTGGGGTTTATTGCAACACTATTTCTGGGCGGTTTGGAGGTGGTGGCGGGCCGGTTGTCGGTGGGAACTTACAGCGTTTTGGTGTTTTTGACCCAGCGGTTGCTGTGGCCTCTGACTCGCCTAGGAGATACTCTGGATCAATACCAGCGCGCCATGGCTTCGACTAATCGGGTGATGAATTTGTTGGATACTCCGATCGCAATTCGCACGGGTGATATTCGGCGGCCGGTTAGTTCGATTAAGGGTGAGTTGGAATTTAAAAATGTAACTTTTTCTTACAATCAAAGAAAGCCGATTTTACAGTATTTTTCCTTGACTCTGCCGGCGGGCAAAACTACTGCGATTGTTGGCGCTACTGGTTCGGGAAAAAGTACGCTGGTGAAGCTAATATTGAGGCTGTACGAGGTACAGCATGGCAACATTTATCTCGACGGTATAGAATTAAATAACCTGAATTTAAAAGATTTGCGGAGAGCGATAGGATTGGTGAGTCAAGATGTGTTTTTGTTTCACGGTACGGTGGCAGAAAATATTGCTTACGGCAGTTTTGAGGCTAACAATCGAGAGATAGTAAATGCTGCGAAAATTGCGGAGGCTCACGAGTTTATCGTACAATTGCCGGACGGTTACAACACTATTGTAGGGGAACGCGGTCAAAAATTGTCGGGGGGTCAGCGGCAGCGAATTGCAATTGCGAGGGCTGTTTTGAAGAATCCGCCGATTTTGATTCTTGACGAAGCTACTTCAGCGGTGGATAACGAGACGGAGGCGGCAATTCAGCGATCGCTCGAACGAATTACCAAAAATCGCACTACAATTGCGATCGCCCACCGTCTTTCTACTGTCCGCAATGCCGATTGCATTTGTGTCATGGAAGAAGGGCTAGTGGTAGAATCGGGGCAGCACGAACAACTGATCGAACAGGACGGAATTTATGCGGCACTCTGGCGCGTGCAATCTGGTATAAGATAGAAACGCAGCGCTTTTGGATAATTGGGAATTGCTAATTTGTAATTAGGGATGGGGCATTGGGCCTGGGTAACTAATGACACCAGTCAACTGCCAACTGCCAACTGACTACTGACTGCTGACTGTAAAATATTAGCTTATACAAACAAGAAGAGAAAATGTTTCTATTTGATAGCCCTGAGTCCAAACCCAACGAAAATAGCTGGAGCCGCAAATTAGATAAATTCGTGAAAGCTAATCAACATGAATTGGCTGCTTTGGCTTGGGGGCTATTTCTAGAAAGGGGAGAAGAAAGCGAGGAGATTTTGGCAATTGATATTGCAGAAACTGCGCGTTTTGTGTATTGTAAGAAAGAGGCGGTTGAGGAGTTGAACCGTCAAGTAAAAAGTCATATTCAGGAAGTTGTAGGTGTATTAAATGCTCATAAACCTGAGACAGAAGTGGCGATTTTGGCGATCGGGGAAGGTCAAATTAAGTTAATTTTTTTTGAACCTAAGCCTGAACCTCCTGTTTGTTTTGAGGAAGCTGCGACCGATGTGGATACATTGTTGGCTAAGCTAGAACAGCAGATGGTTGAATGTATGAAATAGGAGTTATATCAAATCCCGTGGTATCGGAATTGATACTTCCTACAGTCAGGAGACGACGCGGTGAGGTTTCCCGAAAATTAATCGGGCGATGGTTATATCTCTTATCGAGGAAGATTGATTATCTTGAGGTAGGGAAATGGCAATGCCGTGTCCTGCGTTGCCCTATTGTCGATGGTTATATCCGATCGCACTCTGAGAGCAATTTTATCCCGCAGTCTCTTTCAATCCTTGGGTTATCTCAACATTGTATCAGTAACAGGCAAGATGCCTGTTCCACAAAGAGTAAACCGGGACTTATTATAGATATCAGAATAACCAGCAATCAAAATAACCAGCGGGCGGGGCATCGTCATGAAAAATTTGAGCTTTGTCTAAAGTAGGTACAGCCTCCGCCAATTCCCTACCTACTTTTACCTCAAGCGCCCTGTCTGTTAATGGAAAGGAAAATTGATAGCCATCTTGCAAATATTTGGCCCTAGCTACAATCTCATCTTTCTCCAAAATCTGGCTGTTGCTACCAATCAAAATGCTATTACTTTCCTGGCAAACACACAGGCACACCTGAGAAAACACACTTTGAAAAGTTGTGATTTTTTCGGCATAAAACTGATCTCTGTGCAGCAGATTTGCTACGACAACTCCCTCGCTTGACAAGTGTTTTTCGCAGATTTGATAAAATTCTTTGGTGGATAGGCGGTGCGGAAAGTAGCCGTTGCCAAAAGCTACGTCGATCATGATGATATCGTACTGAGCATCTGATTTTTGCTGCTCTAAATACTCTCTGCCGTCTTGAATTGTTACCGTCAGCCGATCGTCGAATTTTACCCCAAAACACTGTGTAGCTGCTTCGATCGCGATCGGATCGACATCCGTACATTCTATAACAGTTTCCGGGAAATAGTGGTGCAAAACTAAGGGAATTCTGCCGCCGCCAAATCCAGCCATATAGATTCTTTGAGGTTGGCTTTGCCACACTAAACCCAACATCATCGCCTGAGTATATTCAGACACTAGATGTAAAGGATTGTTGAGATCGAAAATAGATTGCAGTAAATCTGTTTGCCGATTTACTTTTTCTACTAAAGATAGCTTAATGTGCGATCGCTCTTTTGTGACTGCAACATAGTGAACACCAGACTCTTTGCAAAAAATAACTTTGTCTGGCTGTTGTTGCAGCCAAGCCAACCGCTGTCCAATAGCGGATAAATTAATAGATTGCCAAGTTTTGTGTTCCTCAATCATCTGACTATAAATTTTAGTTAAATTTGATATTGTCTAAGAATATAGCCTCATCAACGCGGTTTCTACCAAAATGGCTGAGTCGCCCGATATCTGCGAAGAAACCGGGTTTCTAGTGAAGGCTGGCGCAAGTCATGTTCTCATTTTCCAGCCGGGCAAAAAACGAGAACACAACAGAAATTCAGCCGATTACAGCCGCTTGTACGCCACCAACTCCAAACCTGAAACCGAAAGTTCCACTTTTTCCCAGCCTTCCTTGTCACCTTCCAACTTTTCAAAGGCTGCTGAGGTGAGCAAAATCTCTCCGCGTTCCGCCAAATCCTCTCCCAGCTTTGATGCCAGATTAAATTCCGATCCGTACATATCTTCTCCTTCCAGCATCAAAACATCGCCACAGCCAATACCAATGCAGAGGTAAATATCCATATCCGGCGGTAGTGTCGTGTTGACAGCCGCCGTTTGTTTCAAAGAGTCGATCGCAGCTTCCACCGCCGATTTTACATCGGGAAACACTGCAAAAATATTGTCTGCTTCCTCCTTAACTACAGTGCCCCTGCATTCTGAAATTATCGGTTTGACAATTCCGTGCATCCGGTGAATCATTGCCAAAAAATGAATAATTCCGTAGCGGACTGTCGTACGCGAAAATCCCGACATATCCATTACTAAAATTGCGTAATTTTGGCGAAAAGTTTCATTAATTTTCGCATCAATTTCAGCTATTCTTTCGGGATGTTCGTTTCTTTCTTGCAGCAATTTTTCCAAGTTAGCGCGGTTATTTGTTTTCATTTTGGTTTAATTAAATTCCCAATCGCGACACAGTTCTTGAGGGCGGCCAGCCGGATGTACCGCACAATTGATGCCATCCTTACAGTAATAATAATCGCAGACTTTGCAAGGTTTAGTTTGCTCTAATTTTTTCATCAAAATTGCCCGGATTGCCTGGACTCGGTTTCGATACTTGTTTGCATTCGAGTGACTCGGTTCAATTGCCAAAGCTTGCTCGAAAGCTGCTAAGCTGGAATCGTACAATTTAATAATTTGGGAACTGTACTTTGTCCAAGCATCGGCATGGCTTTGATACAGTTCGACTGTACTTAAGTTTAAAATTCCGTATTCTGTCCAAGCGTCGGCTGAAGCTCGATCGAACTTAATATTGGCATTGAGCAAAACTTTTTTGATCGTTGCCAAAAGTTCCCTCGGCTGCCAAGGTTTGCTAACATAAGCCTCGGCGCGATCGCCCTGGAACCTCGCAAATAAAGCTAACTGCTGTCCCTTGCCTGTTAAAAATACCACTGGTATGTTCCGAGTTTCGGGATTAGCTTTAATTAAACGACAAACCCCGTAGCCGTCTAGACGGGGCATTATGACATCTAATAATACTAAATCGGGGCAATTTTTCTCAATTTTATCCAGCGCTTCCACACCGTCCGATGCCTGAATTACATTCAATCCGCTGCATCTCAACTGATGTGAAATGCACTCCCGCTGGCTGCGGGAATCTTCCACCACTAAAACTGTACTCATCACTCCCCACCTGGTTTCTGAGGTAAACTTGTTCGCTGCTTCGAGTAACCCTTGCTGAAATCAGTTTACCCACATTGGAAGAGTTTGTTATCACTGGCAAGCTAAACTTACTAAAATTGCAACAAATCTTAAACTGGGAAGCAAAGGTGATACTTATCAGAAAATGCTTGTTGCTAATACCCGAAAAATTATTAGATATTTGGGCGACAAATATTCGACTTTTAAGCCTTCATAACGCCAAATCTTACTGATGTCGGACGAAAACCTTGTTGAATTGCAACAGATAATCGGTTACTGTATACATTAAAGTTCTTAAAGACGACAAATGAATAGATTACTCCTCACTTTATTGGTAAGCCCCACGCTGTTTGGATCTGTGATGTCTTTGAGCGCGATCGCAAATCCCGCTCAAATTGGTGAAACACCAAGCCAATCGGCTGATTCGCCCCGCTGCGTGCGATCGCCCCACAGTCAGCGTCTGACTTGCGTGCGCCTCCCCGCCAAAGCTGCTGCTAATTCTAAAGTAAAAATCAGTTGGCAGCGGCCTGATGATCAGCAGGTGGCGATGCTGGATTTTTCGGAAGAAGAAAGCGATGCGGCTGTGGCCCTGTTTGGCTGCGACTGTCAGATGTGTATCAACTCGCTGCGACAGTTGCGCGGTTTGCCACCTCTGGATCTAGCTTCTTGAGGGCGATCAGACACCATTGGGAGTCAGTCTCAAAAATCTGGTTTCCGATCGCTGCGGGCTTTGGAATGCCTTTAGCTTTCTCACTTTTAGAGAAATTGTAGCCAATTTGTTCCATGATTTATAGAGTTTTTTTATCTCTCAAAACCGGGCCTCTACTTTTTAGCTAGAACTTGTTTAAGTTGAGCAGTTGCTTGCTCAATTTTTTCGATACTACCTGGGTTGACCAATCCGTAGTAGTCAAAAACGTAAACTCGATTATTTTTTGTGGCCGTTAGTTGATTCCAAAATGAATCAGATTTAAATTGGTCTAAAATTCCTTCTCCCCGATCGACTACAATGATTACTTCGGGATTAGCCTCTAAAACCTTTTCCGCTGAAAGCGTTACGTAGCCTCGCACGGGGCTATCTCCTTGCAATTGGGCTGCGACATTTTTCACGTTAAACTTACCCAGCAAATCTCCAGCCCAACTGCTTTGATTCGGCGATAAAATCGGTTGTCTGCTTACCAATACTAAAGTAGCGGGGCTTTGATTTGGGATGTCTGCTAAAAATGTTTGGTAGCGTTTTAACAGAGGTTCGGGATTTGTATTGAGGGATTTAGCTAAAGTTGTTGTTAACTCTTCTAGGGATTTCCAGCTATCAACTTGAGTGAGTAAAGTTTTAATTCCAAGCTGCTGCAATTTTTGCATTGTTTGGTCGTGAAACCCCGACGCACCTACCACCAAATCCGGTTTCAATGCGATGATTTTTTCCAAATTAGGAGGGGTGCGTTCGGCAGTGACTGCGGTAATCCCTGTAAATTTGGGGTTGCTGCTGACTAATTTGCTGCCGGGAATTCCTACAAGTTTGGTTGAGTCGAGTTGATGGATAATATCGGCGGTTAAAGGTGTTAAAGCTACAACTTTTTGTGCTGCTTCGCTGTTAGTGGTTTGCGGTTGATTAACTGGCGGCGAACCAGCAGGAGTTGATGGCTGAATTTGGGGTGAAGTGGCGGCGGAGCAAGCGGTAAATGCTAAACTCAGCAACAGGATAGCGATACGAGAAAAAAAAGTTTTGTACATAGTTTAGGCGGGAGTTACAGCGAGTTTAGACCAGGTTGAGACAGAATTGACGGGAAGTTCGATCGCACTTTAGCGCTTAATGATTTAAATATCAATACTTTACGGTAGATTTTGTATAAAAAACCGCATTTATTGCCTGAATGCGGCTTTTTTAAGTATCTCTTAAGTTTTATTATATCCTTTGGAATCAAGAGTAGGCAATAGCTTAAAGCCTTTGCCACTCAGATAGAACAGCGGATTGTGGCAATAAGTTAATATAAATAATTATGAAAAAATTGAGAACTTAGTGCGAGGGAAAGGTTATACTTGACATAAAAAAATTAAGTATGAAGAGTGGGAGCGATCGCACAAATCTGCAAGCCGACAGAAGTTTCTAAAATAATAGCTTCGACGCCAAAAATCTGAGCTAAATTATCAGGAGTTAAAACTTCTGCGGGAGTTCCTACACAAAAAAGTTCTCCTTTATCTAACATAGCAATCCGCGAACTGTACCTAGCAGCTAAGTTAATTTCATGCAGCACCGTAATAATCGTCAATTTGTGTTTTAAATTTAGTTTTTTAAGCAACTCTAACAATTGCAACTGATAGCAAATATCTAAATAAGTAGTAGGTTCATCTAATAGCAAAACTTGCGGATTTTGAGCCAAAGCTAACGCGAGGAAAGCGCGCTGGCGTTCGCCTCCTGAGAGTTGTTCTACAGGGCGATCGCGAAATTCCTCAATCCCAGTTTGAGCGATCGCAATTTCCACCTTTTCTGCATCTTCCTTGCTCAATTCCCACTGCCACCAACCCTGATGAGGAGAACGCCCCAAACTAACTAATTGCCTTACCGTCAAACCTTCGGGTACTGTTTGCTGCTGCGGCAAAATCGCTAATTTTTGAGCGACAACAGCAGCAGGTTGAGTATGAATTGCCTTGCCATCAAGCAACACACTTCCTTGCTGCGGAGTTAGGATGCGGCTAACTAACTTCAAAAAAGTAGACTTACCAGAACCGTTGGCACCGATGAGACTCAACCACTCACCAGGTTGTAAAGATAAAGTGATGTTGTGGGCGATCGCAACTTCGCCGTAACCACCAGTTAAATTTTGAATTTCTAAAGACATTATATTTGGTAATTGGTAATTGGGCATGGGGCATGGGGCATTGGGCATTGGTTACTAATAACTAATGACTGATGACTAATAACTAATGACTAATAAGTAGAACGCCGATAAAGCAGCCAGACAAACAGCGGAGAACCCAACAAAGCCGTAACCGTACCCACAGGCAATTCTACCGCACCCAAGCGAGCCAAAAAATCAGCAAAAGTCAACACCCAAGCACCGCCGATCGCGCTCAGCGGCAATACAAACCGATAATCATTACCAGCCAACAAACGCACCCCGTGAGGCACAACCAATCCCACAAAACCAATCAATCCGCCGATGCTGACAGCACTCGCAGCTAGCAAAGTAGCAACACCCCCAATCAACAAGCGCGATCGCACCAGGGACACCCCCAAACCAACAGCTAAATCGTCGCCCAAAGCCAGCAAATTTATCGATCGACCCAAAAAACATCCTAACAGCAAAGCAGTCAAAATATAAGGTGCAGCCACCTGCAAATCCGACCAACCGCGACCGTTCAAACTACCGATTAACCAATTCAAAGCAGCTTGCAAACGGCTGTCTTCAGCTAACAGCAACAGTGTAGTTTGTATTGCCCCAAACAGAGAACTCACAGCCACACCAGCTAAAACCAAACGTTCCACAGAAATTCCCGTTTTAGTTTTTCCCAAAAAGTAGACCAGCATCGAAGTGAAAATAGCACCTATCCAAGCCGCCAAAGGTACCCAAGTTTGAAATATTCCCAAAGTCAGCATGGTAATCGCAACCAACCCTGCACCCGCCGAAATTCCTAATACAAAAGGATCGGCTAAACCGTTGCGTAGCATCCCTTGCAGCAAAGCTCCCGACATTCCTAAAGCCGCACCAACCGTCAGCGCTGCCGCAACTCTGGGCAAACGCAATTCCCAGAAAATAGTTTGATTGACAGCATCACCTTGGTGCAGAAATGCTTGCCACAATTGATCGGCACTCATCGGCACCGCACCAAAAGAAAGCGAAAGGGCGATGGTTAATAGCAAACCCAATCCTAAGAATACAACTGCCTGAAAAACTCGATATTTTAGCCAGACTTTTTGGGGGTTCACTACATTACACCATAATCTTAATTAACAGCACCCAATACCATATCTCCTCTGTTTTGAATGCTTGAACTCGTTAACTACAATAACAATAACCGATTCACCTGAAGACGGCTTCAGTGGGAGCAGATGAGCAGGCGATCGCACCCGTCGGCAAAATTAAATGTATAATATTAACGAAGTAAATCGCTACGAGTGAATCATGTCCGCAAACACCGCGCTACCTCCAGCCCTAGCTAAAATTGTCCAGCGCTTTCAGCGACATTCCGATCCGAAACAGCGTTACGAACAACTCCTGTGGTATGCCAAGAGACTCCCAGCATTTCCCGAAAGCGACAAACTGCCGGAAAACAAAGTTTCTGGCTGCGTGTCGCAAGTTTATATTACCGCAAATTTGGCAGACGGAAAAGTTTTGTATCAAGGCGATTCAGACGCTCAGTTAGTCAAAGGATTAGTTGGCTTGCTGGTGGAAGGTTTGAGCGGATTAACGCCTGCTGAAATTGTCAGCATTACCCCAGATTTTATTCAAGACACGGGATTGAATGTGAGTCTGACACCTTCCCGCGCTAACGGATTTTACAACATTTTTCAAATGATGAAAAATAAGGCAGTTGCTTGTGAATTGAGCAAGCAAGCCGAAGCAAATTAAAAGAATAAACAGCCATGACTCAAACTACAAATTCAACAAAATCAGATTCGGGCAACTATCC
Organism: Microcoleus sp. Pol12B5; assembly: GCF_036701335.1. Classification (NCBI taxonomy): domain Bacteria; kingdom Bacillati; phylum Cyanobacteriota; class Cyanophyceae; order Oscillatoriales; family Microcoleaceae; genus Microcoleus; species Microcoleus sp. Pol12B5. The sequence continues at coordinate 24,427 of NZ_JAUBQQ010000041.1, forward strand.
CGCCGCAGTTCAACAATATCTCTGGAATTGGAAAGAAACGAAAATCAAAGTTATTTACGAAACCAGAGGACAGGGGAATCCAGTATTTCTGCTGCCTGCTTTCAGTACGGTTTCCACACGAGAAGAAATGCGTCCTTTGGCAGAATTGTTAGCTTCTAACTTTCAAGTTGTGAGTTTAGATTGGCCGGGCTTTGGCGAATCGGATCGCCCGCGAACCAACTATCAGCCGCAATTATACCATCAATTTATCAAGGATTTTGTTGAGGCAAATTTTAATAGTCCTGTTGCTGTAGTTGCAGCAGGTCATGCTGCGGGTTATGTGATGCAATTAGCGCAATCACAGCCGAATGTTTGGTCAAAGATTGTGTTAGCTGCACCGACTTGGCGCGGGCCTTTGCCGACGATGAGCAAACAGCAAAGCGGGTGGCATGGAATCGTGAGAGAATTAGTACGATCGCCCTTACTGGGACAATTCCTATACAAACTCAACACTGCGCCGTCTTTCCTCAGTCTCATGTACCGTCGCCACGTCTATGTTGATGCAGCTAAAGTCACGCCCGATTTCATCCAAAGCAAATGGCAAGTGACGCAAAAACCAGGTGCTCGATACGGTTCCGCCGCCTTCGTGACTGGTGGTTTAGATCCGGCAAAAGTGCGATCGGAATTCACAGATAATTTTCAACAATTAGCAGTGCCGGTGATGGTTGTAATTGCTGAGAATGCGCCGCCCAAATCAAAGGCTGAAATGGAAGCATTAACGGAATTACCGGGTGTTGAATCGCGAGTTATTCCTGGTTCTTTGGGTATGCACGAAGAGAATGCAGCAGCTTTAGCAAATGCGATTCAATCTTTTATTTGAGAGGATTAAGAGGGGATGAACCGCAGAGGGCGCAGAGAACGCAGAGGGGAGAAGGGAAGAGGAGAGGAATGCAAGCTGTTTTTTTTACGTTAGTTTGGATGGTTTGCTATTGGTTTTGTCTGCCAGTTTATGCTGTCGGAGATTCGCCGATGGTCAATTTGCCAAAGAGTACGATCGAAAGTGCGATCGACTTTCACATTCATTCTTCTCCTGATGTGATTCCCCGCAGGTTGGATGATTTTGAGGTAGCGAAATTAGCTGCTAGGGCGAAGATGAAAGCTGTGGTATTGAAAAATCATTATGCCAGCACAGCAGCGCGGGCAGTTCTGGTTAATAAAATAGTACCACAAATCGAAGTTTTTGGGGGAGTGGTTCTCAATCATTCGGTAGGCGGCCTTAATCCCGACGCTGTAGAAGCAATGCGCCGAATTGGCGGCAAATACGGTAAAGTAGTGTGGCTACCAACGGTTGATGCTGAGCATCACTTGCAGGTTTTTCACAAGTCGGGAATTGGGATTAAAGTTGCGGAAAATGGCAAGGTTTTACCGGAAACAGCAGCGGTCTTGAAGATTGTAGCAAAAGAGAATTTGGTATTGGAAACCGGTCATATTTCATCAGAAGAAGTGATGGCAGTTGTCGGTGCAGCCAACCTGCTCAACATTAAAAACATCCTGATTACCCACGCAATGGCGGATGTACCCGGTTTATCCCTAGAAAATATGCAAACAGCCGCCGCAGCCGGAGCTTTCTTAGAACTCGCATTTGTCAACGATTTGATGGGAGAAAATGCCGTTGATGACGGACACAAAAACTGGCATCAAGTTCCTATTAGTAAGATGGCAGCAGCGATTAAACTAATAGGAGCCGAGCATTTTGTTATGAGTACAGATTTGGGAAGAAAACCCGATCCTTTACCTGCAGAAGGTTACAAATTATTTGTGAAAAAATTGATAAATCAAGGCATTTCCCCGCATGAAATTGATTTAATGATGAAACACAATCCAGCTCGATTGTTAGGCATTTAGAATTGGTAATTGGTAATTGGTAATTGGTAATTGGTAATTGGCAATCGGGGATTGGGAACTGCTAATTGGGAATTCTATTCCCTCTTTTCTCTTCCTTCTTCCCTCTGCCTTCTGCCTTCTGCCTTCTTCCTGACATCCGTTACATCCGTTACATCCGTTACATAATCCGTTGCCGAACTTCCTTCTTCTATTCTTGATTGCCTTTGCCCCGCAGGTATCCGTTATCTGCAATGCGCCAAGCACCCCCAGCATTGCCCGTTAAATCGCTATCTTCCACGGTAGCAATGCCATCTCTGTAAATGGCGACCGCCTCACCTTCATTACCATTAATCCGACACCGGCGTACGATCAATTTTCCTCCCAATCCGACACCTATTCCCAAACTGCCGTTGTCAAAAATACTGCAATCTTCCACCGTTGCTTTCCCATGATCCGATATAAAAATTCCGTTCCATACCCCATCATGAATTTGACTGCGGCGGAGGATAGAATTTGCATCGGGGCCGCAAATTCCCACCACAGAATAGTCCGCAGAAGTGATATCGCTGTCTTCTATGATTAACTCGCCTTTGCGAATATCTACAGTGTAATATTTCCCAGTTGCGCTCAGCGTTAAACCGCGCACTAAAGCACTGTCAGTTGCCATTTTAATGCAGTTTGAGTTGATACTTTCAACCACAATGCGATCGACATCTCCGCTGCCGATAATTTCTACCGATTTGTCGATAATTAGACTTTCGCGGTAAACGCCTGGATGCACGTCAATGCGCGTGCCCGGTGCTGCATTTTTCAGCGCTTCGCTAATAGTAGTATAATCGCCTTCACCCTGCTGAGAAACAACAAATCCTTGACTCTTCCCAACTTTGGTACCTGAAGTAGATGCTTTAATTTGCTCTGATTCCGAGTCAAAATGCTCAGATTGTCGATCGCCCGCTTCGGAAAGTTGCGATGTTACCAGCAAGCGTTCTTGATAAACTGTCTCTAGCTGATGTTCTAACTCGGATACTTGAGATTGAAGTTGAGCTTGATTCTGGTTGGCTGTCTCGATTTGACTTTGAGTTTCCGAGAGTTGAGAATAAAGGTGCGATCGTTCTCTGTTAGCAGTTTCTAACTGAGATGCCAATTCAGAGCGAGTTAGACGCACACTTTCTAACTGACTTTCTAAGTCGGATACTTGAGATAGAAGTTGAGTTTGATTTTGATTAGCTGTTTCGATTTGACTTTGCAATTGGGAGATTTGAGAAGTGAGCCCAGATTCCAATTCAGAGCGAGTTAGACGCACACTATCTAGCTGAGCTTCTAAGTCGGATACTTGAGATAGAAGTTGAGCTTGATTCTGATTTGCTGTCTCGATTTGACTTTGCAATTGGGAGATTTGAGAAGTGAGCCCAGATTCCAATTCAGAGCGACTTTGACGCACAATCTCTGACTGATGTTCTAACTCGGAGATGTGAGATTGAAGTTGATTTTGATTCTGATTTGCTGTCTCGATTTGAGCTAGTAATTCCGAGAGTTGAGAAGAAAGTTGCGAGCGTTCGGTGTTAGCTTTTTCTAGCTGAAATTCTAATTCAGAGCGAGTTTGACGCAGGCTATTTAGCTGATTTTCTAAGTCGGATACTTGAGATTGAAGTTGAGTTTGATTCTGGTTTGCTGTCTCGATTTGAGTTTGGAATTCCGAGATTTGAGAAGTGAGCTGAGATTCCAATTCAGAGCGAATTTGATGCACACTTTCTAACTGATTTTCTAACTCGGAGATTTGAGATTGAAGTTGATTTTGATTCTGGTGGGTTGTCTCGGATTGACTTTGCAATTCCGAAATTTGAGAAGTGAGTTGAGATTCCAATTCAGAGCGAATTTGACGCACACTTTCTAACTGACTTTCTAACTCGGAGATTTGAGATTGAAGTTGATTTTGATTCTGGTGGGCTGTCTCGATTTGACTTTGGGATTCCGAGATTTGAGAATAAAGTTGCGAGCGTTCGGTGTTAGCAGTTTCTAGCTCAAATTCTAATTGAGAGCGAGTTTGACGCACACTATCTAGCTGAGCTTCTAAGTCGGATACTTGAGATTGGAGTTGAGTTTCACTCTGGCTGGCTGTCTCGATTTGACTTTGCAATTCTGAGAGTTGAGAATAAAGTTGCGATCGTTCTGTGTTAGCAGTTTCTAATTGAGCTTGCAGTTCTGATAACTGAGACTGGAGTTGCGAGCTATCTTCCTCCTTGCGATGTATCTTAGACTCCAATTCTGACAACTCAGACAGCAGTCTCTCTCGCTCTAAAACCACCATTTCGGATTGAAGCTGTAGTTCATGAACTTGAGAGTTTAACTGTATTTTCTCCAGATTAGCAGCTTCTAACTGTCTTTGCAGTTCTAATAATTCAAAGGGAGGCTGCTGTGCTTGTTCGCGAGCTGTTTGCAATTGAGAGTTGAGTATTTCGCGTTCTTGCTCTGCACTCTTCAATTGAGCTTGTAGCTCTGACAATTCCGAAGTAAATTGCGATCGCTCTGCTTCGACTAATTGCAGTTGAGCTTGCAAACCCGACAGTTGAGAATGAAGTTGATGCCGCTCTTCAATCGAGCGCTCGAACTTAATTTGAATTTCCGACAACTGGTACTGTACCTGCAATCGGCTTTGGCTAGCCGTTTCCAACTGACTCTCAAATTCCGACAGCAGAGCGTGAAATTGAGAACGTTCTGCATCCACCGCCTCTAACTGTGCTTGCATTTCCAGCAATTGAGCGTTAAGTTGCGATCGCTCCTGCTCCGCAACTTCTAACTGATGTTTAAGTTCTGCCACTTCTGCTAACTGCGACTCAGCTTGCTGAGCATTTTCTAGCTGAAACTGCAAATCAGCAATCAGAGCATCAATTTGCGATCGATCCTGGGCAATTCCTGCCAAAAAATCTTCCATTTCTAACACTTGATTTTTTAACAATTCTTGCTCACGAGTCACATTTTCCAAACGACTTTGCAACTGAGACACTTCAGAATTTAGCTGATTTTCATTCTGCACCTTTTGCCGCAATTCCGAATTTCTGGCATCCAACTGAGCCGCCAAATTCGATATAGCCTCCTGCGAACCCTGCATCCGCACCAAGTTGCGTGAATTTCGCTTATTCAAAATTAGCCAGCAGACTAAGGCCCCGCCTCCAAATCCTATTAATAAAAGTAATGCTTGCATTTGTTTTATCTAATTAATATAAATTGAGTGATTTTGGTTCTAACAAAAAAAATGGACATCTACAAATCGTTACCTTATTCAAAGTTATCACAACTTGCCAGCCTGTGTTCACTTGGCTCAACAATTTATATTTCTTTACAAATCCGTTTTGTTTACAGGTAAGGTGCAGCGCACCCTGCAAGTCCGATTAATGAAGCAAATCCACAATATGAGGAATAATTTCGATATGCTGAGTCAACAAATAATCCAACCTATCCGCCAGTAAACTAAAAATTAAATCGTTGTAACTCATTCCGTATTCCGCCAAACCTAAAGCTACCAAACTCGTCACATTTTCCCCTGGATGTTTCAGATCCGGTTTGGGATTTGCTTCCAAAACATAAAGTGAGCCATCAGCATCACTTCGGACATCAATCCTCACCAAACTGTTCAAACTAAACTCCCAATAAATTTTTCGAGCTAACTCAATTAACTCTTGTTTTAGTTCCGGTTCATCACCGCCCATCAACCGTCCTCGGTCGGCCGTAATCGCCTTTTTATCCATAGAAGTAAAGATGCGTTCTTCCGGCTCCAGCACCCGCTCAACAGTCGAAAAAGCAAAGGGTTTGGTATTTTTATCAAATATGCCTTTAGCATAAGTAACATAGCCACAAACTGCTACACAAAATTCTCTTTCCGGCAAATATTTTTCAATTAAAGCAGTATTGTGAGTGTCTCGGTGAACGTCCGAAACCGCCTGAGACAAACCCTCAATATTGTCTACAAAATGAACGTGTAGTGAAGCGCGACCGGATACTGGTTTAACAACAAACGGCCCTTGATAGTCACCAAAAGCAATGGCAAAACGCTGATGCAAATTAGGCTGCAAAATCCCTTGAGAAGGATGCCAAGTCATAAACGGAGCGGTTTTAATTCCGACTGATTGCAGTTCCCGTTTAAAAGCGTGTTTGTTATCTAAAGTTGAACTGTTTAAAGGATTGTGACCCACATAAGGCATTCCCAACATTTCCAACAATGCGGGAGTGTGACAAACAGGATTGTAGCCTTGGACTCCGCCAGTATTCAGCCACACTAAATGGATATTGTTTTGTTTGAGTTGTTCCGGTAAATTCATGTCATCAGGTAGGACAAAGACGTGCTTAAAGCCAATTTCTGCTAATGCTGTCGCAATCTCGCGGGCGACGATTTCGTAACTCTTCCAAGCTCGGGGATTGTGAGTTTTGTAAATCACTGAGCCGGGGCGATCGCAGTCGCCGCCGAACACCACAGCAATCCGCAATTTAGCAAACAGCACCTCCAAATATTGAGGCAGCAAACTAAAGTCATAATGCCAGCTATTCAGGCTGATTGATGTTGGAGTCATTTAAGTATTTTTTTCCTTTTTGTTTCATTTTTTAGCCACCGAACTGCTAGATTTTCCCAAGTAGATTCCCGCCAAAACCACAGAAAAAGCAAACCAATTAAACAAGCTTAAACTTTCCGAAAACAGCACCCAAGCCATAATAGCCGTAATTACCGGTTCTAGGAGCAGGAAAAAAGCTACAAATTCCGACGAAAAACGACCGAGACTGTGGATAAGCAGTCCCTGACCAAAAGCTTGGCAAACCACGGCCAAAGCAATTACAGTCAGCCATCCCTCCCAAGAATAAGGGAAAACTCGATCGCCCGCAAGGAGAACCAGTGGCAAAACCAAGATACTGCCCATAAAACAGCGCCACATCAATATAGTTGTCGCCGGAAACTTGGTTCGCAAATGTTCGGAAATTAGCAGATTTCCTGCATAAAACATCGCCGATAAAAGAGCAGCAACGTCGCCGACAAGATTGTCTCCCGCAGTTTGCAAATCGTCGATTCCGATCGCAATTGCGCCAGACAAAGCCACCGCCAGTCCCACCAAAAACCTGTTGTCAAAGCGTCGCCCCAACAGCAGCCATCCCCCCAAAGTAGTAAATAAAGGAGTTAAGTTTCGCAGTACAGTAGAATTAGCGACATTAGTCTGACTCAGTGACCAGGCCCAGAAACCCACAGAAGCAGAAGAAACCACGCCTACGGCTATTAACAGCATCACATCCTGCAGAGTGTAGTTCGATCGCTCTTCAACTTGGGCCCCAGACAATCGGCGGCGCGCAGCATCAGCACCATTCCACACTCCAAATACCACAGTTGCTATCCACAAACGGTTAAAAACAGTAGCATTCGGGCTGATTTCCCGTTCGCTCAACCTAATAAAAATCGCTGCCAGCGACACCGCTAGCAGCGCCGCCGACAGCGAAACGATCGCCCAAATTTTGCCTTGACTGTCAGCTAATTCACCGTTTTTTAAACTGTCTGGCTTTCCCGAAACAAGAGTTTTGTTTTCAGTTTTTAAGGCAGAGTGTAACTCGGTTTTTTCCAAAATATTGCGCTGAACTTCAATATTTGGCTCTGGCAATCCCAGTTTTTTTGACATTATTAAAAGTTCCAATTAAGGCCGAATGCAGTTGTGTAGGGTGCGTGACAAAAGAAAATTTGGGCGACGAATCGAGTGACTCAAAAGTCACGCACTCTACTTACTAGGGCTGCAAAAACTATTTTTTAGAATTAACAGCAGCTTAGGCTGAAGGTTTAACAGAAAGCCTTGTCAAAGCCTCCTTTATCGCCGGTGGCAATTGCCGGATAATCTTGTTCTTGTCACGATCGACACCAACCAAAGTTACCTGTGCTGTCACATATAACTCCTGAGTATCAGCCGATCGAATTTCGTAATCCCAAAGCAGCCGCACACCCTCGGTAGCAGCGATCCGCGTTCTGACTGCCACAGATTGGCCCATTTGTACAGCCCGGTGGTAGCGCAGCGAAAGTTCCACCACGGGCAATTCCAAACCCTGCGCCACCCAGTCTGCATACTCGATGCCAAGAGAGCGCAAACTTTCCACCCTAGCTTCCTCCATCCAAGCAATATAAGTCCCGTGCCAAACCACACCGCTGTAGTCAGTATGGTGAGGGTACACTCGCACCAAATATTCAAACCAGCCCTCAGAGTCCATCCCGCGGCGATTTTGAATAGCACCAGCCGGTGCGAGTTCTGGTTGAGTTCGATCGTTCTCTAACACTTTACAAATCGTTCCAAAACGCTACATTTCTACAAATCATAAGACAAACTTCAGGTCTATGCTTAACATTAACGAACTAGAGTACCAACGGCCTAGTTTAACGTCGCACAAGAAAACTCAACTGTTTTTACCGCCAAAACCATGATAGAAAAAATTTTAGTAGCCGTCGCCGGTCGCGGCTTGTGCGAAGAGATGTTTAATATGTTGATGGACATCCCTTCCTTGCAACAAACCTCTGTCACCGTCTTGCACGTCGTGCCGCCCCAAGTAACCTCCGATGGCATGGCCGAGAAACTGGAAGAAGGAGGAAAGATTTTAGCACAAGCAGTCCAGTCTTTGAAAATAGATCCCAGCAAAGTCAACCCTCGGCTCAAACAGGGAGACCCGAAAACCACAGTTTGCCAAGTCGCAGAAGAAGAACAATCCGACTTAGTAATTATGGGTTCCCGGGGACTCGGACGGCTGCAATCGATTTTGGAAAACTCAGTCAGCCAGTACGTTTTCCAGCTAACATCCCGACCGATGTTGTTAGTAAAAGACGACATCTACGTCAAAAAAATCAAGCGCGTTATGGTGGCGGTAGACAAATCAGAAGCTGCCAAACAGTCATTAGAGCTTGCGCTATCTTTGGTTAAAGAAGTCAGCGGCGGAGAGATAATTTTAGTACACGTCACCAAAGATTTGACGGGAAAAGCCAGCGAAGATTTAACAGGAAGTGCTGAAAAAGACCCCGTATTAGCTCCGGCAGTAGCACTAGCGAAACAAATGGGAGTTAGCTACCGCTGCGTGAGTGCTACAGGCAAGCCAGGGGAAGAAATTTGTCGGATTGCAGACGACTTGAATGCCGACTTGTTAGTAATCGGTTCCCCGGATCGGAGACCCAGCGTTGCCAAAAACTTTGTGGATATCGATCGACTCCTGGGAAATTCGCTATCAGACTACGTGCGAGTTTATGCCAACTGTCCGGTCTTGCTAGCCCGCACAGTCGGCTAGGATCTTATTGTTAAGAGTTAGCAGCTAAAACTCAACAGTCAATCAAAAAAGCGCCTCAGCAAAAAGCTGTTGGCGCTTTTTTTTGCAAGCAGCAAAGCCTGATAGAAATAGCAGCAGTTGCTAATCTTTTCTACCTTGACGGCTAGCAGTTTGAATGTACAGAATGATTAGAAAAACACTGGGAACCAATACAAACAGAATGGTTGCCACAAACCCTAAATCGTTAACTTCCATGAAGACGCTCGCCTCTATCGGAAAATAGAAAAACACACACAACTAGGATATCACTCAAAGGCAAAAGGCAAACTCGAAGACAGAAGAAGAGCTGACGGACTAGCGTCGAAACCCGCTTTCTGCCTGGATGCCTTCCTGCCCCATCTCTTATTTGTCCTAGAAACCAAGTTTCTTTTCCTAGGCGAGCAAAAAGCGTGATTATACAGTGAAATAGGAAAAAAAACACAATTTTTGCATTCTGCATTTTCTTTCTGTTAATCAACCTTCTGCCTTCTGAGAGTCACGGTTTAGTCTTCACGCTCACCTGGCCATTGACCATAGCTTGACAAGCCAACCGATAGTTTTCGGGCTTCTTCTTGAGCTTGCGATTCTCAAAGTCAGTGCGGGGCGACAGATTTTCACTACCCTCGACAATTTCCACAATGCAGGTGCCGCATTGACCGATGCCCCCGCAATTCATCATCTTTCCCGAAAATGTGTACAAATCGATGCGGTTTTCTAGAGCTTTGAGCCTCAAATTGGCTCCGTCTGCTGCGATGACTTCCTGATTTTCCTTCACAAACTTGATATTGGCCATTGCCGATTCCTTAACGCAGTTGACATCGAACTCTATTACAAAATATTAACTAATGTGTCGGACGTTTAATACAGGATGTCCAATTGATCTGGTAATTAAAGCTCCCCCCAACCCAATCTCAAGGAGCATCCGAGAGGTTATTAGTCGGAAGATTGCTCACAGCCCGCTGCAGAGACGAAAGCCCCAGGTTGTAGTTGATAATTGCAGACAATCGGTTTCTCTCAGCCCTAGTCAAATCAGTTTCCGCCTGAATCACATCCGTCTGAGTACCCACACCAGCTTGAAACCGCAGTCTCGCCAGACGCAGAGCTTCCCTCGACTGCAAAACCCCCGCCTCGGAAGTTTCGATATTCTCAAAATTCGACTCTAAGCCAAAATAAGCTTGTTCCACTTCGCGGCGCACCTGATTGCGGAGTTGGTCAAATCGACTTTCGGCGATCGTAATATCCGCATCCCGCTGTTTTACCCTCGCGTTCGCCGCGCCCCCATCGAAGATACTCCAAGTTAGACTCGCCCGGATCGAATAACCATCGGCCCAGCCGCGAGAAGTATACGGATCGGGGTTATCAGGGTCTTGTCCCAGTACGTTGTAACTACCCCCAACACTCAGTTGAGGCAAACGCCCCGCCTGAATCGATCGCCTCTGCTGTTTGCTGATATCCCTCTGCACCAACTGCTGTTCCAACTCGGGGCGATTCTTAAAAGCCTGCACGATACTCTCTTCCAAAGACAGCCTCCAAGAGCCCGCTTGTTCTACAGGATCTGCCGCTGTCAAGTTCGCCGACTGGCTGATATTCAAAATCTCAGCCAGACGCCGCTGGGCAACTCGCTGATCGCGGCGGGCCACTGACAGTTGTTGCTGTTCGTTAGCCAAATTTGCCTGAGCCTGCAACACAGCAAACCGGGTTCCTACCCCGGCCCGTTCCAGGGCTTCGGCATCCCGCAAACTTTGCTCGGCATTTCTGACCGAAGCTTGGCGGATGGCAACTTGTCCGTCCGCGTTTTGCAAGGTGTAGTAAGCTTCAGCAGTGTCGAAGCGGAGTTCCTCGGCTTGGCGTTCCACATCCAATTCCCGAAGGCGCAACTGTTCCTCTGCCGCGCGGATGTTAGCGCGTCGCCTTCCGAACAAATCGATGTCATAGCTCAACTGCAAAGTGCTGTTGAGGCTGTTGCTGCCGAAATTTGTGCCGGCTTGCTCGGCAGGCTGCCCGGTTCGGTTAGCCACAGCGTTGAGGCGGCGCTGCCCAGCCCGGATTCCGAGTTCTCCGCCGGCAGTCAGAGAACGGCTGGCGTCCATTTGAAAATTCAGGTCTGGATAAAGAGCAGCTTGCTGTTCGCGCAAAGCGGCTCTGCTTTGTTCGACTTGCTGTCCAGCGATTTGCAAAACTTGGCTGTTGCGGCGGGCGAGGTCGATCGCCTGCTGCAAGGTAATTGACTCAGTTTGCTCGATCCTGACATCCTCCGGGTTTGTCGGAAACAGCAGCGGATTCGGGTTGGGTTCCAGGGAAGTCGGGGGCTTGGTGTCTAAAATGCCCCTCGGAGGGACAGGGGGGAAACTTTCGTTCGGAGTGCCCCGGAGGATTGGTACTGGGGAACTGGGCACAGGAACATTGTTGGGAGGGTTCGGGGAAGGCTGCTGAGTCTGTGTCGGTTCCAACCCTCTTAGAGGCGTCGAACCGGCCTGAGACAGAGTTGATGGGGAAGCCGGAGCAGCCTGTTGAGGCTTTGATGCTTGCTCCGGCCCGGCTGGGGGGTTAAGGGCGATCGACTGTTCGGCCTCTGACGCTGATTCTGCCGCTTTGTTCGAGGTCGATCGAACATTCTGCCCTAATTCGAGCTGATTGCTAAGGGCCAAACTGTCCTGAGATTGAGTCGGAGACTGTGCTGAAGCACTCTGTGCGGCGTTGCCCAAAGTAATTGCAGCGCCCACTCCGACTACGATGATTTGACGAAAAACACGCATAATTTTTTAATTACTCTGCAATCCTAGAGACAATTTTAGAGCAAGATTGAGGTCTCAAGTTTCTAGTCTGTAGCCTGAACTCGACGGTTACAAGTCACAATTACCCTACTCATCTTAACTTTTGAATGTTCCATTCAAAATTTAGAATTTAACTTCAGCATTTGCCAGACCGATCGCCGCCGAGATTAGTTCCTCTACTCCGCTCACCGGCAAAATCCGGGTTTTTAGGGAGCTGGCGAGCTGTTCGAGGGTCATGTCGTCGAGAAAACGCGGTTCCCCCTGTTTTAGCATCACCGAGGGCAGCAGGATGCCATCTCCCAAGTCTCGCCCCTGCAAAGCTTCGAGCAAATCTTGCCCGGTAAGCAAACCTGTGACAGTGATAGTTTGTCCCCAGTAGTGGCTGCACAGTGCTGCCATGCTGACGGACAAGCCGGGAATTTGGTTTAGTTGTTGTACGATCGGCTCAAAAGCTTTTTCCACAGCATTCCCCACCACCCAAACTAACTTGCGCTGTGGCTCGACTTGCATCGGTTGCAGCTTCTCAAAAGCCGTTTCAAACTGCTGGATAAACTGGCGGATAGAACCCACACCATTACCAATTTGCGGATAATCTTCGTAATCAGCAGCCGACGGCAAATCTAAACCAGCTATTAAAAACCACTCATCAGCCAGCCAAATACAGCGCGATTTGGAATTCTTCCTTTTCGTCTTTGGGCTACCTTTTCCTGTACTTAAAAGCACTTGAATTTGCTGAACTTGCTCGATTACTTCTCGCGCTTTTTCCGCAGTAACTGCGATTAGTTCATCTTCGGCAGGGCGAAAGCGAGTTAAACCCACCGGCACTACAGCCACCGATGCTACAGCCGGAATACTTCCAGTATGAAACTTTGCCAAATCTAACAAAGTGCGTTCTAAATGTTCGCCATCATTAATACCAGGACAAACAACTACTTGAGCGTGAATTTGTAAGCGACGTTCTTCAAACCATTTGATTTGTTCTAAAATCTTTCCAGCGCGGAGATTTTTTAGCAACCGAATTCGCACTTCCGGTTCCGTAGCGTGCACGGAAACATAGAGAGGAGAAAGCCGCATTTGTTCGATTCTGTCCCACTCTTTTTGAGTCAGATTTGTGAGAGTGAGATAGCTGCCATAAAGAAAGCTGAGGCGGTAGTCATCATCTTTGAGATAGAGAGTTTCCCGCTTTCCCGGTGGTTGTTGGTCAATAAAGCAAAAAGGACAGCGATTGTTGCACTGAATTAGTCCGTCAAAAAGAGCAGTTTCAAATTCCACTCCCAAGTCTTCGTCATAATCTTTTTCTATTTCTATTTTGTGGGTTTTGCCTTTAGTGTCTAATACTTCTAATTCTAGAAATTCATCGGCACACAGGAATTGATAGTCAATTAAATCGCGGGGTTTTTGACCGTTGACGGCGACGATTGAGTCTCCTGGTTCAAATCCCATTTCGGCGCAGATGCTGTCGGGTATAACTTTGGTGATTAGGGCGGGCCGGATTGATAAGTCGCTCATAAGTTCGGGATTAATTATTGGGTAAATTGAGTTTTTTTACAAAGTTTTTTTAGGTTTTCATGTGTAAATATAACCTTCGTACTATCTTTTATTCACCTGTCTCAATTCTACAGGTTTAGTTTAGTTTAAAATGCTGAAGGCGAGTAAGAATGGGTTTACATACATCAGCGACTTGCGGTATTCTAGATTAGATAGTGTATTGTACAGCATCTGCGACACAATTATAAGTTAGCTTGAAAAAATCAATGGTAGAGCTATGAATGATTATATCGACCTTTACTGTGAGCGGCTCATTCCTGGTTTATGGAACGAGCCACTGAATGCTATTTCCAATGTGTCTTTCATTATTGCAGCATGGGCTATTTGGCAATTAGCTCAGCGACACCACAGAATATCACCTGGTATTTGGATACTGATTGCTTTAGCCACCAGTATTGGTATCGGAAGTTTCCTGTTTCATACATTTGCAACGCGATGGGCAAATTTACTAGATGTGATTCCTATTCTGCTCTTTCAACTTTGTTTTATATGGCTTTACAGTCGTCGGGTAGTTAGGATGAATTCAGGATATGCAGGAGTATTACTTGCAGCATTCTTTTTTGTTAGCGATTTTAGCAAGCAATTTATAAATCTTCTCAATGGTTCTCTTTCGTATGCTCCTGCATTTTTGGTTTTGCTCGGACTAGGACTGTATCACTATCGACAGCAAAAGCGCGAACCATTCATTCTATTAGCAGCAACAGGTGTTTTCCTATTAGCCCTTACATTCCGTACTATCGATCGGGCTATTTGCCCTTTCTTTTCAACAGGGACTCATTTCCTCTGGCACCTTTTTAATGGTGTTTTGCTGTACCTGTCAGCAAGAAGCCTGCTCTTAAATTGGTCAGAGCGAGTAAAAAATTAAAACTCAAAGTAATAGAGCGCGCATACTCACTCTCAGGTTCCTACGATCGCATACCACAAACTAAGCATCAGGCACAAACTCGCTAAATGTTGTGGAATCAAAGATTTAATTGAGCGCTTGGCAATTTGTTGAGTCACAAATATTGTAACTAATAATGATACAATCAAAGTTAAACCTTGCAAGAAACTAATCACCGCTGGATCGCCAATAAAACTCGGTAAATCCTCTCTCATTTGTCCGAAAGTGGCAAAAGTTACGGGAATCACTCGACCGCCTTCCTGCAAACCCAATCGCCAATAGTGAGCCAAACTACCGCCCCAGACTAAGGGTAAATAACCGTAGGCGAGAGAGACAAATGAGACGGGTTTGTAGGTTGTAAATGGCATGGTTTCTGCTCGTCCCAATCGATAAATTGCCTGTATGATTGCGTAGGCAATTAGGGGAATCATCGGCGGGATAATTAACACTGCGATCGACAGTCCTAAATGAGGTAAAAATTGCTCTAAATTGATGCCCAGCCCCAACAAACTATTTATCTCCGGCAAGCGATGCAGATAAATACCGCCTAATAATAGAAATAACAGGGCAACTTCATAACTGTGAGGAACGTGGGTAGTCCATAATTCGATGCCGGGAGGGCGCAGATTTAATTCTACCGATCGATGCGGACAAGCTTTCAAGCAAGTCATGCACAACACGCAATCTTTATTATCGGTTAATTGGGCGGGATGGGAATAAATCGGACAGCCATTAGTAGTTAATCCTTCCCCCAAGCCGGGGCCGCCTTTGTAACATTGGTAGGTGCTGCATTCCGCCCCGCAGGTTCCTTGTTGGGCGCGAAGTTCGATAATTGAGAGTTTAGCAAATAATCCATTCATTCCCCCGATCGGGCATAAATAACGACACCAAAATCGCCTCTCGAAGATTAGGGAAAAAATTACCGCTCCGGCGGTGATGAGTAACAACAAACAACTGGATAAATAGGCGGTATTTTCTAAATTCCACAACTCTTCCCACAGAAATATCAGAGTAAATAGTCCAAATAAAAGCCAGCCACCCCATTTTTCCGCTTGTTGGCGTGGCCATTTATTGAGAGTTCGAGGGAAAATTTTTAGCGATAGTTTTTGGACGATTTCCCCATAAATCATAAAAGGGCAAAAAGCACACCACAATCGTCCGATGATGGGGAATAATAATAAAATTAACGGCCACCACCACGCCCAAAAGATATTTAGGGCAAAATTATGTTGTCGATCTTGGGGAGCAACAAACAGGATAATTACCACCAATGCAAACACCCAGGTGGTAAACCAATAATTCACGCGATCGGGATACCAATCGCTCCGTAAAAATTGCCGAAATTTTGGATAAATATTTAATAAATTCAGTCGAAACTTTTGTTTCTTCGCTGCCTGGGCCCAAAACACTTCTTCCGTTAATACCTGACTCCCTTGTGCTTGAACTAAGGCGCGATCGACCATTCCCTGCAATTCCTGCAAATTACCTGGAAAATCGTAGGCTTGTAAGCGGCGAATTGCTTCCGGTGTAACTTGGGGCTTGACTAATTTCTTTTTGCGACCAATGATATTGAGATAATAGTTGACTTGTGCCTCTAAATCTGTTTTTCGCACCCGCAAGGATGGGACTGTAATTTTGTGTTGGGTCAGCTTATCTAGCTTGGGCTGCACAATTTCTGAGATTAAAATTATCCGGGCCTTACTAGAACGCGGTGGTCGCGGTATTTGTCCTTCCTTGACAACTGGCGTATAGGTTCCCTCGGTTAATAATTGCTGAATTTGGGGGCATAATTGAGCGGGTAATTCTTGCACGTCATTTAAAATTAACGTCCCTTCTCCCAACCATTCCAACAGCCCCGGTTTGCCGCCCAACCGCCCGAATAATTCCGCTCCATTGCTCTGAAGTAAAGCAGTTTTAATCTGAATAATTGGCTCGTTGCGGCGATGGGAACCGAAATGAATTAAAGCAGCTAAATTATCTTTTTCTAAACCAGGTTCGCCAGAGATTAATACCGAGCGGCTGTCACTCGATGCCGTGCGAATTTGTTGGCGCAATTTCACTGCATAACGACTATTGCCAATGACTCCTCGTTTCGCCCTAGGTACTAGATAGCTGCGGAGGGCATTTTGACGCTCTCGTTCGTAGGCAATTTCTGCTTCTAGCTGCTCTAATTTCGCCGCCAAACGTTGAGCGTAGGCTTCGGCGATCCGTGGATATCTTTCTAGCAAACCACGCCAGCGATCGGCACTAATTACCCAAAATTGACACTCTGTCCGAGTTATAATTCGACTATCGGCAGGTTGCGATCGTTGAAGGGCCGATAAATTGACGATCGCCCCCGGCAATAAACTACTCCCCCACATTAATCCCGGTTGTTTCCGGCGGTAGCGATCGGCTTGTCCTCGTTCTAGGATATAGAGATTAGTGACAGGCGTATCTTCAATTACCACTCGAAATCCGGCGGGAAAAGTTGCCATTTCCATTTCACGCGAGATCGCCTGTAAAATCTCGCGGGATAATATGCCTAATTCGGTACTTTCTTCGATCCAGTTAACTAATGTTTCGGTAGACATCGCTTAGCGTCGGCGAAAGCCGAATCGTGGTAGTTGGTGTAGAATCTATTATATTCACAAACTCGACAACCATTCCTCAGCCATTTTATTTGCATAAGCCTATTTTAGCGTTACCCTTGAATTTTAACCAGATCGAGCGCCCATTGTAAAAGTTAATTAAACTATATCGATACCACTAACATTAATACGAAAATTCACCATATCCTCACTAGCATTAAAATGTAAGGCAATTTGAGCAACGGTCATCTTTTTCTGAACAGCCCACAATAAGCCACGTCTGGGAATTTGCAAACATCCTCCTAAATATACTGCTTCGTCTTCGTCTTGTGGTCGGCGTTGGGGAAGTCCTGTTTTAGGATCGAAACCAACCATCTTATGTTTAAGAATGACATGGGCGAATTCGTGCATCAAGTTAGATTCTTGTCTGGTAGGTGCATGACGAGAATTATGCACGATGCAAAGAGGATTTTTTTTACGGATAATTCCTGCAGACCAATTGTCACTATCGCATAAGATTTTCACTTGTTCGGGTTCGGTATTAGGTACTGTTTCAGCAGTGAAAATTGTTGCTTGAAAATATGTTGCTAAGACTTCTGCTGATAATGGTTGGTAGGCTTTAAAACCTAACTGATGGCGTTGGTCTGTTGCGATCGCTTCCAATCTCTGCCTGTTCTCTTTTGACAAGCTAGTTATCAATCCCACTATAAATTATTTTCCCTCTTTTTGATTTTGAGATAAGTCTTTATATGCCGCTTTAACTAAAGATGCTAAAGCACTCGCGATCGCAGGATCGAGATTTTTGTCAGCCCGTAACTGAATAGCTATAGCTTCAGGAGTATTGACAGCTTCTTCATCTTCGGTATTTTTAATTAGTTGTGCTGGCGGTACTCCCAACCAATCGCATAAAGCTAAAAAAGTTTCCATGTCTGGAGTCTTGCCGTTTTCGACTCGCGAGATAGTAGAAGGGCTAACGTTGCCTATTTCCTTGGCTACTTCCCGCAATCCGCGATTGAGACGCTTGTTGCGGACTAGGCTAGCCAATTTCTCTATGTCTAAATAATTTCCCATCGTTGTTTCACCAAAGATATTTTCGTTTCTCCCTTGACACGGCAGGTGAGAGTCGTGTATGCTTGGTGAAACGATTGTATCGCTTGTAAGAAGCCGTGGCTGTTAAGTAATGTGTACTTAGCGGTGCAGAAATTAAAAAGCGGCGATCGAAAATCGGGTTAGCCCCAAATCTTGCACCTTCAAATGCCGTATTTGCGTTGGCAAAAAATGGCTAGAGGATTTTATTCAGCCACAAAGTAGCTTTATGCACCACCAAGGTAATGTGTACGCGCAATTTATTTCTTAGCGATGTCAAGGGTAAGAGGAGGCACATCCCACCTTATCAATTTTGTTCACTTTACAAAGGATTGGTTTGATGGTTACTAGCAATAAAACAGAATTCTTTGACTATCTAGTAATTGGGTCAAAAGAATATCTAGAACGAGACAAAAAATATCCTTATCCAGATTTGCTGCGCCACGCAATGAATTCTTTAGCTTTGGAAATAAAGCAAAGTATTCCTTTTCCCAAAACAATGAATGGTTTTTTGAAGTTATTAGAAGAACCAGTAAAAGATTGGTGTCCCAGTTCTTTTATTCCCAAGGAATTCGATCGCGATTTTGGTTTAATGGATGAAGGGAGTCTCAGCGAAGAGGCTAATGATTATCTGGCTGAAGTATTGTTAGAGAAAGGAGGAATCCCTGAATACGCCCGCGCCAGTATTAAACAACTAGCAATTGATAATTCAAAATTCACAAAAACTTTAGACCAACTGCGAGATGTTTATAACGACATCGATTCGGAAATAGCGCAGCAGGAATATTTGTCATTGCGTCGTTTTCTGATTGAAAATCCCTACACTACTCCCAGTCAGATTCGTAAGGTTTTTATGCGTACCAAGCATATTTCTACCGAAGAGGTTGGAGAGTTATACGAAGAATGTCAGGATAATCAAACCTATTGGTATTGCGATCGCTGTGGTGTGTTAACTGAAAAACACGGAAAATTGAAAGGTCTAAAACCTCGTTTGTGCGGAAATCATCATAAAGACCAGTCTTACGTCCATCAGGTTGAGAGGGAAACAGGTTTACTTCAGATTAAAGATGGCATTCATCAACGAGTTTGTTTTCCTGGGATTCCCGAACTTAATTTGTATTCGGCTTTAGCAGAATTAACAGAAAAACCTCCAGACTGTTTGCAGCAAGTCAAATTATATCCTGGTTTGGATCGTTACGATTTACAATTGCGTTTCAGTGATGGTACGGTATGGGCGATCGACATTAAAGATGTGCGCGATCCTTACAAACTCGCGAAAAGTCTCAAGCCTTTATATGGCGAGGGAAGTTTGCGTTATGACGAAAGTTTTTATGTGATTAGCGATCGCTGCATGGCGAACTATCCAGATTACTTAGAAATTCTCCGACAAGCAGCGAAACAGCTACCAAATGCGACTCATGTTGTAAGTGAAAAAAGTTTTAAAATCCGCGTAAATGACAAAATTGCCAAATTACAAAAAGGAGGAACAATTTAAATGCCTAGCAACACTTTATTTGAACCGCCTGCTGGTTTTACAAAGCGCATCGCAGAGTTACAAGAACTGGGTGTCAGAGAATCAAGATTGCTCTTGCAAGTCGAACTAGGCTTCGCTTTGATGGAAAAACTCGGTTTAGATGACGAACCAGTTACCGCAGTCTGGGCAATTTTAAGCGGGATGTTTATCAAATATCCTGAGTTACAAAATTTAAGCGCAGAAGATAGAAGGGCGATCGCAAATGTCAGACAAATTGTACCTTTTTCCGCTCGTTTTAACTGGCTGAGTGCTTTGCGAGATTATAAAAGAAGGATTCCAGAAGATTGGCGCAATTATGACTTCAACCTTCAAGATTTAGATAATCAAACGATCTGTGGTGCTAAAAATCTGCAACAACAAAGAAATCAATGTATTTGCGAAAGTTGTTTGACTGCCACATTAAACTATCGCAGAAGAGAACGCGATGGAGTACAAGCTGGTACATATTATCAATTTGAGTCCGAGACAAAAGAAGAAACTGTAAGGCTGCAGGTTAAGTTTACTCAAGCACAAGTTGGAACTACTTATCCTTTACCCTGGTTTAATGGAGTACGAGAGCGATCGCCTGTTGCTGTTAATCTTGCCGATTTAGAAGCAGAAGCTATCTTTTTAGATAATAGAGAAGAAGCATTAGCACAACAGTATTCTTGGCAAAATACCGCTAAAGGAAATTGGGTAAAACGTTTAAACAAACTTAACTATCACAAAGTTTTACCTGGAAATATTGTCGAACAAGAACCCGCACCAACTTTAAACATAGATGGGTTTACTCACGTTCCGGGGATGGTAGCAGCAGGAAAATCTACTTTATCCTTGCTGTTATCTAGTGATGTAATTAGGAACCATCCAAAGCGTCGGATTGCTATAGTTGTCGGCGACACTCAATCAGCTATTAAAATAGCGAATCAAATTAATTGGTGGTTTTGTGACGCTCCAGAAACAGATGATCCTGTAGCTGTGCCAATTTTAGGTCCCACCCAGCGAGATAAACATTTACAAGGCTTTTCTGATTCTGATGATTATCTGGTACATCTTAAAAGAGGACAAGCACACTGGGGCGAACGTTGGTTGAGTGTTGTCTGTCCTTTACAGGCAAGAATTTCTCAAAGCGATCGCAATAATATTTTAAACGGCCAACCGCTAAAACCGGGAACAGAACCCTGTCACCGTCTCAGAAAAGCACCCAAGGATAAGACAAAAACAGCCACTGGTAAAGCTTGTTTTTGTCCTTTATTCGATCGCTGTCCGTCACAACAAGTATATCGGGATATGTCAAAAGCGCGAGTCTGGATTACTACTCCTGGCGCAATGGCATATGGAGGAATGCCTTATCACTATGAATTACGTCCGATTAAAATGGGTGAATTAGTTTACGAACAGTCGGATATTTTAGTGTTTGATGAAGTAGATACTATTATTGAGTGGTTTGATAAAGTTTATGCGGAACAAGTAACTCTGACCGATCGGAGCAGAAACGGTGTTTTTGACGAGATTGGGGTGAAAACTGAACTATCAAATCGAGCGAATGTAGTGCGATCGCCTTTGAAATTGAGATGGAGTGCCGTACAAAGAAATGCTCAAACGGCAATCAACACTACATTAACACTTTTAAGTGATGAACTAGGGCAAGAAGCTCTGCAAAAATGGGTTCAACAAGGTTATTTTACGCCTCATGTTCTTTTTTACAAGCTAGCGCGTCGTTTGGCGGGCTTAGAAGAGTTTGATTCTTATCCGATCTCGGAACAGCAACTAAGAATTAACGATCGAGATATACAATCTATCATGGATGATTTTGATAATTTTCTCAAAGACGATCCCCTACTAACGCGCAATAGTTTAAATCTCGCTACAACAAGATTATTAGAGATTGTACAGCGAATTAACAACACAGGAGAAAGTGCCATTGACGAAGATATTTCTGAGGATTGTCGCAACTGGATTATCTCTTTTTTGCCTGACACGCAAAGCAAATTAGACCGATTAAGAACAGAATTAAACAATCTCAGGAATCAGCCAAATGCCAAAGATTTATATCCATATCTGACAGAAGACGAAGATATAGATACTCTAGAGACTTTGGCTACTCGCTTGCAGTTTTCTCTCACTATCACCTTATTAGATCGCCATACCAAGATAGTATTTTATGAATGGCAAAATCGACCTGATAATATTCGCGAAACCTCTCCCCACCGGCGAATGCCAAGTGCAATGACGAATATTCTGCCGTTACCAGTAACAGGGAGACAATTTGGTACTTACTATTCTCGCAAAAATAGCAATACTCTAACCTTATTTGCTTATACCAATATTGGGCGAGATTACGTACTCAACTATCACCGCTTGTTAACAGATTTTGACGGGCGACGAGGCCCAAATGTTTTAGCACTTTCAGGAACATCCTATTTACCCGACTCAACTAGCTTTCATGTGGGCGATCCTCAAGGGGTATTGATGCCAGAAGCAAGCGCGCAAGAGGCTATTAAGCAAAGTGAGTTTAAGTTTATTCCGCAGTTTGACGCTCGAAATAAACCGATTCGGGTTTCTGGTAATTTGAGTAATAAAAAGCAAGCCAATGCTAAATTTACCCAAATTGCTAAATCTCTAGTTACAGATAGCGGTAGCCATCATTTGATAGAAGAATTGCAAAAACTGAAAGAATTAGGCGAAACTCACCCCGAACTCTGGCAAGATCGTGATCGCATTTTAGTATTGGTCAATTCTTACGAACAGGCTAAATGGGTAGCTGATGATATGCGCCGCTATTGTCCCACTACTCGCCAGCAAATCTACCATCTAGTTAATGATGAATTAGAACCTACAAAAGACGGTAAATCGCAACCAGGAGAGCTAAAAAGAGCAGATATCGAAATATTTGGACACAATCAAGGTAAAATACTCGTTGCTCCTACAAGCTCTATTGGACGCGGGTTTAATATCTTGAATGGTAACGGTAAAGCAGCTTTTGGTGCAGTTTACTTTCTGACTCGTCCTTATCCCCATCCTAATGATACGCAGGCGATCGCTCAAGAGATGAATCGACGCGCTTATGAGTGGTTGGAGAAGGAAGACTTTATTGCTTGGCAACAGGGAGACGGCATTGCCCATCGTGCGGAATTATTGCGGAAAACAGCAAATACTTATTGGCGATCGATCGAACAACGTTCTTATTATAAAACTCTGCGGGATAATAAGGATTTATGTTCCTTTCCGCGCTACGATCTAGCTGCAACTACATTAGGCAGAATTATTCAAGCAGTAGGGCGTTTGATTCGCGGTGGTGTTCCTTTTCATGGTTATTTTGTCGATGCGGCTTGGGCGGATAACAGCGCTAAAAAGCTTGGTGCTATTAGAGTAGGAGAAGATGCTGATGCTATCGATAATGATACGGAAGAAAACAGCTTATTGGTAGCAACTATTCTCATAGTTTGTGAGTATGCAGCCGAAAATAACTCTGTTGGAAATGCTTTATATAAGCCTTTAGCTAATGCTTTAGAAAATATTGAAGGCGTTGACTACTAAAATAGTTGTAGAGCCATCCCTGTTTTTTATCACCGTAAAAACTTTCATTTGGAGTACAGATTATGCCTGCAAAAATCAACCCTTCCTTTGCTTTACCTGCTCGTATGGATTTAGCGCTCGATTCGCTATCCGATGCAAACATCGCTGTATTAATGTTTCCTTTCGCTAAGGAAGTAAAAGAATTTTGCCAAAATCTCGAAAAAGTCTTGCGCAATAAACAGACAATTTATGCACCGTACCGCCAATTAAATAATGCTATACTAGCTTGTAGTTCTACCTTAGCGCATGGCTTTGAATATTTAGAAACTGTAAATTACATCCCTCAATATCGCGCTTTAGCTGTTGGTACAGGAGCCGAATTAAGTAGACCAACATCAGAACAAATACACGAACTGATTTATATCTGGGCGCAAACTTGGACGAAACAGTCTTTAGAAAAGAAAGGCCAACGAGACGAGATGCAATCTGTATGCGATCGTTTTCTAGAAGCTATAGATAAAATCCCTGAAGATTGGCAGTGGGAATTTATTACACTTAAAACTTTAATTAAAGATCTTAATGCTCAAAATGGCTTGGGTTATCAAGCGATACCAAGTTTATTAGTAACTTTTTTACACGAACAAACCTGTACTATTTCTTCTGGAGATATGGAACAAACCCTCAAATGGCGTAAAGTACAAGGAGGTAGTCCAACAAGAACAGGGTTACATCTAGTTAGTCAACCTTTTAAAGCAACTTATTTTGAGGAAGATTACAGAAAAAGTGGTGAGGAAAATGCTAAAGAAAAAGAAGGTTATTTTGCTTATCGTTTAGATTTTTATTTGCATACTCAAGCAGGAAGATTTCACACAGAAGGTCATTTAAAACCTTGGGTATTCATACACCTTAGTTGTCAAAGATACGCTCACGAACCTTTAGTAGATGCTAATCATGGTCGGGATATTTCAATCTTAATGGGCATGAATCAAGCTCGTTTAGATAAATATCCGATCGACTCAACCTTAGTTAGATTAACTATTGAAAATCAAGCACATAAAAATTGGCATGAACAATTACCTGATTTATTAACTGAATTTAAAGCGCGAGCGCTTGTTAATCCTCAAGAGATTTTGAACAACCCTAGAGGGTTTGGTAATTTAGATGATTTTGATGATTGGAATCAAGATGAATATTATATCGTCCATGCTGAAGGCTATGAATACAAACAAGAAGGTCAAAAAGGCAGAGGACACGGACATTATATTAAAACAGGGTTTAGTTTAACAGAAAGGGCCGATATTACTAATCAAATATTGCAATTGCTAAATGGTGTATTAATTCCAGATCACCCTATGGAATTCGATATTTCTGTACCTGCTGGTCAAAAAATGCCTTTAGCAATGCGGGATTATGAATTCCTACGTACATCTTTACTACCATCTGCACTCACACCCAAAAAATTAAAAGCCGAAGCAAAACAGCAATACATAAAAAACAAGCAAAATGTTATTGCAGATGCTATTAAACTAGCGATCCATAACAAACAAATATATTTATTTATAGTTTACTACGAAGAACACACTAAAACATTAGTTCGCCAGCAGTTACGTCAAGCTTTTTTATTACAAGACGGCGATGAGTTTCCAGCACACATCAATGTTATAGATGTTTTTATTCATGACTCCAGTCTCTTAGAAAAATTACCCGTGTCTGGATTGCCTTCAGTTAACGCTAATTTTGATGAGGAAATTAACAAGCAACATCAGTTGAAACGTCAAGCTTGGCAAAAGTTTATTAAACAAAATATCGTTCCTTTAGTCAAGGAGCAAAATAATTGCGAACTTTTTGCCATCATTGAAATTGGAACGAGTAAAGTAATAGGAACACACCCCCAACAAAGTATTCGTGGAGCAGTCAGAGAAGCTTGTGTATTGGAGAATATTAATTCTCAAATGCTGCAAACAGTTAAAGCAAATAAACCAAAGGACAAAGAAAACTCAGAAGACGATACAACTTATAGCAAAGCGAACGAGGGAAGAGTATTAAACGCAATATTAGATGTAACCCTGCGTCAAACAGGAACATTATACGGTTTACCATCAGATGTTTATAAAGTTGCAGGAATACCAGAAAATTTTGCTGAAAAATTAGATGTACTTGTTTTGTGTAGAATACAAAAAAACAACTTTATGGGTAAATATACGTTTCAATATGCAATAGCTGTACGGTTGGCTGCTACAGGTAAAGTAGATGTTTTACTCCCTAACACTCGACAATGGATTCCTTATTCACAAGCCGGAATAGCAATCGGAAAATTATTTCATCAAGCACGAAAGAAAGATATAGATAGTCTCAAGCAAATTCAAATGAAAGGTGGACAATTAGTAAAATTTGTTGCTGAGGTTTTAAGTCAACATTTTGAAAATCCCACTATTGCTTTAATTGAAGCTGATGTTTGGCGGAACGAGCGCAATAAAGATGGGAATAACAATCAAGCTTGGTTTCAATTAAAGAATGAGTATTTATTTGAACAAAAAGATATTCTAAACTTCGATCGCGTACCGGGCCATAATTGTCAATATCAAAGAGACAACAAAAACTTTGAAAACTTACTTGCCGTAGTTCGCATACGCAGTAACCATGAAACTCCACAATATGTAACTAATAGAACAACTTGGGACGAAGATTCTACAACTTCAGATTTTACAGAGCTAAGTGGATTTATAGATAAAACAGTTCCAGAATTTTTACACTATTTTTCGGTAGCAAAAATTCCACTGACTCAGAAGAACCAAAATACTCCTAAAGCTAGAGAATTGTATAAAAGCGATCGTAATGGGGATGTATATGCTGCCAATATTTCCTACAAACATCAACAAATGCTCGAAATGCTGCCATTTTTTGTTCGTCGAGATTTTCAAACAGAAGACAATCTTAAAGCACTTTGTCGAGTACCGCATTTTCTAAGAATTTCGCCCGCCTTTACGAGAGGAAATATTAGTCATCCATACCCTATGCACTTGGGAATAAAATTGATTGAAGATTTTCTCTGTATTTTATATCTGGAATTATAGGAAAAGTTGATTATATCAGTTCACCATCTTTAATCTTGGTCTCATTTTCAATAGACTCAAAAAATTGCGAAATCATTTCAGTATATCTGATGTGATAAACACTTTGGCTACTTCGCGCCCGATCGATAAGTAGCTAGACAAAATTAATTACATAGTTTTCTCCAAATTCTTTCAGGATTTTTTCCACAGAGGTAACAAAAG
>NZ_JAUBQQ010000042.1:0-50698 GCF_036701335.1 Microcoleus sp. Pol12B5
GTCCCGCCCGTCCTTTTTGGACGGGCGGGACGCCCATCCCACTTTCAAGAGTGGAAGTTATTTAATTCTCATTCCTAACATGAGGTCCACGCTTGATAAGCGGGCATAGGCCTCCGTGGGCATAGGGCATACCTCACCAAGATTGAGAACTGCTGTAATTTTTTTTGAACTATAGCAAGCGCGCCCGACGTTTATGACCCAGATGTGGCAGTATTTTCAATCAGCTTTTTATGGGCGGCGTCGCAGAAACGGCCCACAAAAATTATTTTTTATTATGGAATAGGCCCGAAACCCTGTTGCCGACATTGCTGAAATCCTTGCCGAAGATTGCTTCTGATATCTTTTCCGGTTGAGTGGGAATGATAAAGTCAAGGTCAATAATTCCACATTCCCCCACTCCCCACTCCTCATCATTCCAGTGTTACCGGAATTCATATGACTTCTCTCCTGGGTAACTCAAACCTTCTTCCTTCTTCCTTCTGCTATATTTTGCCAGGTTTGGACTCGCTAAGCAGTTTGGCAACAGCAAGCAAGATGAATTATCATACAATGGTCAGAATGTTAAAAAATGTAAATATACTAATGGGGGTGTGTCGGAATTTTCAACAGAATTAAAAAGTGGACAGCAGGACACCCTTACTGTTGCATGTACGATCGGGACTTTAAAATTATTTTATGACAACTTCAAGATTTGATTTTCAAGACTTGAAACGCCGCTTTGGGCGGATTTCGCGGGTGCAGACGGCAACGCTAGTCGTGTTGGGGGCGGTTGCTTTCGCAGGTGCGATCTCCGCAGCCTGGTTTGGAAGTGAAGGTACAGTCAGCGGTATTTTTGCCACAATCAACACTTGGCAGCAAAACCCGCCTGTGTGGCTGCAAGTGCCTGCTACGAGCAAGATGTATTTGTTAGCGCCGACGATCGCACTTGTCTCCGTTGCTTTAGCTGCAATTAAAATTTCGCCTCAACCGCAGAAATGGTCGCGCGCTGTGGTAGTTGCAATTGTTCTGGCTTTAACCATTCGCTACGTTTTATGGCGATCGCTCGCTACTCTAAATTTAAACGATCCCCTCAACGGTATCTTTAGTTTGGGGCTATTTTTCCTAGAAATGTTACTGGTTTTCAACACCACTATTCAACTGTATTTAATGCTGAGAATCAAAGACCGGCGTCGAGAAGCCGATCGCATGGCAGTTGCAGTTGAAGCTGGAAACTTCACCCCGCCAGTAGATATTTTTATCCCAACCTACAATGAACCGGCTTTCATTTTACGGCGCAGTGTGATCGGCTGTCAAGCATTAGATTATCCCAACAAAAAAGTATATTTGCTTGACGATACTAAGCGGTCTGAAATCAGGTTGCTGGCCAAAGAACTGGGATGCGAGTATATAACCAGACCAGATAATATTCACGCCAAAGCTGGAAACATTAATCATGCCACAGCCCTTACAAATGGAGAACTAATTGTAGTTTTCGATGCGGATTTTATTCCCACTAAAAACTTTTTAACTCGCACAGTTGGATTTTTTCAAAATCCCGAAATCGCCCTCGTTCAAACACCGCAAAGCTTTTACAATCACGACCCCATCTCTCGTAATTTAGGTTTAGAAAATGTGCTGGCGCCGGAAGAAGAAATCTTTTATCGGCAAATTGAAATCATCAAAGACAGCGCCGACAGCGTGGTTTGTTGCGGTACATCTTTTGTTGTGAGGCGGAGTTCTTTAGAAGCAGCGGGAGGCTTGGTCACAGATTCAATCTGCGAAGATTATTTTACCGGAATTCGGCTGTCAGCAACCGGATATCGGTTAGTTTATTTAGATGAAAAATTGAGTTCTGGTTTGGCGGCTGAAAATATAGAAGCTCATCTAAATCAAAGGCTACGCTGGGCGCGAGGCACGCTTCAGGCATTTTTTATTGATTCCAATCCTTTAACAATTCGCGGTCTCACATTCGTACAAAGGCTGTCTCATTTGGAAGGATTACTGCACTGGTTTACCAGTTTAACCAAGGTTTTATATCTGTTAATACCTTTAGCTTATTCATTTTTCGGCATCATTCCTTTGCGGGCAAGTGCGCGAGAATTGCTGTACTTTTTCCTGCCTTACTATTTGGTGCAACTTACTGTGTTTTCTTGGCTGAACCGCAGATCTGGATCGGCTTTGCTTTCCGATGTTTATTCGTTCGTCCAGTGTATTCCTTTAGCGGTGACGGTGGTGAGTTCCATGCTGAATCCCTTTGGGAAAGGGTTTCAGGTGACGCCAAAAGGAATGGCGAGCGATCGCTTTCGTTTTAACTGGAATTTAGGGTGGCCTTTGATTGTATTGTTCGCAGCTACAGCAGCCAGTTTGTGGCACAATTTAAACATTAATTTAGTTAAAAATGTTGGCACAGTACAGTCAATATCCGAAAGTGTACATTTGTCAAAAGGAATGAGTTTGGGATGGATTTGGAGCGGGTACAACCTGCTGATGATCGGGATTGCATTGCTGATTTTGGTGGATATTCCTAAGCCGGACATTTACGAATGGTTCAATTTACGCAGGGTTGTACAATTGAATATTGGCGGTAAAAGTTTTTGGGGTATAACCACTGTAATTTCGGAAAGTGGCGCGGAAGTTGCTTTGACGCAGTGGCCAAGTTTTGCGGTGCAAAATAAAGGCAGTAAAGAAAGTTTTACAGAAGCAGAGATTTCGCAAAAATATGCCTTTGAGACAAGTTTATCCCAGGGTAAAATGAAACCACTATCTCGCAGTGCGGCAGTCAAACCAAGGAGATCGGTAGCGCCGTCTGTTGTTGAGTTGGGTACAGAGCGTAGTTTAGCAAAAGGTTTAATTGATTGCGATTCTGCGACTTTGGAAATCATGGAAGAGAACTGTTTTATTCCTGTGGCTAAGATTGAGTTGGTGAGCGATAAATCTCAGTTGGAGTCAAGTTTTCGGGATGGAAAAGAGTGCAGTTTTGTGGAATTTCCCACTGTGCGAATTGCGTTCGATCGCCTGAACATTAGCCAGCACCGCTGTTTGATCGAAATGCTGTACTGTCGGCCGGGCCAGTGGCAGCGCCAGGAAACTCCAGGAGAATGCCGAGCGCTGTGGCTATTGTTGAGGATTGCTTTGAAACCGAGGGCTGTTTTCGAGAGGAATAGGTCAGTTAGACCGATCGCAGTTTCGCAACTTTAGCCATATCTCGCTGTTATATCCTGATTAAAACATCACAGTATGAATATTGGGTAACATAAAGTTAGTTATTTTTATCTAAGTTACCTAATCCATGAAACTCAACTCATCTTTGTTTTATAAAGCGGTTTTGGTGGCAAATTTGCCCCTAGCATCTGTCACCGGTGTGAGGGTCGGTGTTCAAGCCGAAACCAAAAACCATCCTGAGAATTATCGCTCTAAATGCAGTTTTTACGGACAGAATCAACGACAAGCACAAACAATAAGCCGTTCAGTCAAGCAGAATCCCAACAAAATTACAAGTGTCTGGGATGATGGGTTCACAATTAATCTAAAGTTTTCAAAAGATGGTGTTTGGGAATCAAGGCCATCTCGATCGAAAGCAGGAATATAGGAGTTACGCATTGACAGAATAACAAAATAGTGAATTGATAAATATATGTCGTCTACTTTTTAGGTATCGGACAATCAGAGAAATCACGCTTACCCTCCACAGCGCAATGCAATCTAGACCTATACACCTTATTTTTACTGTCAGAGCCAAAGTTTGGAGGTTGTAGCAGGTTATCAGAAATATTGGGAGACGTTTCACATTCAGGGTGTGAATCGCTTTTTATTGAGAGAGCGATATGAACCGAAAGATTTATTCAAGATAATAGAGAAAATTATTAACTTGATAGGAGGAATACTAAGTGTAGACGATACTGTTATAGAAAAGATTTACAGCGACCCGAAAAATGCCGAGTTAATCAGTTATTTTTGGTCAGGAAAAGCGCATAAAACAATTATTGGTTTAAATTTAATTACTCTATATTACAGCGATATTAATAGTAATTTAGTGCCAATAAGTTACAGAATATATGATAAAAGGAGGAGAAAACAAAAAACGATTATTTGAGAGAGATGATAAGTGAAATAATAAGCTGGGGAGTCAAGCCAAGAATAGTGACAGGAGACAGTTGGTATTCAGGAGTAGAAAACTTAAATTTCTAAAAAACAAGAAATTGGGTTTTCTATTCGGAATTGAAAAAAACAGAACTGTCTCAAATGAGCCGCATAAGTATTGCCAAGTAAGGAATCTGGTAATTCCAGAGTCTGGATTGAGAACTCATCTGAAAGAATTTGGATTTGTCAAGTTGTTTAGGAAAGACTTTAAAAAAGAAGACTCTAGACATTCTATCTTGTATCTTCCCGATGAGGAAAAAATTAAAGATATAACTAGAAATGAATTTATGATAATTCATGATACTCATTGGGGAATTGAAACCTTTCATTGAGCCATAAAACAAGTCTGTGGAATTTGTCGGTTCATGGTTAGAGATATTCAGGCAATCAAGACTCACATCTTTTGTTCCCTTCAAGCTTTTGTTAGGCTGGAGTTTATGGGCGTTGAAAAAATAATTAGCAATTGGTATGAAGTACAACGGAATCTATTTACTTTAGTTGTAGGTGAGCATATTTTTGCTAATCTTAATAGTAATGGCACGATCTGCAACGCATAGATAATGTTTTTTGTCAATGCGTAACTCCTAGAGTCATAATAAATTATTTAATATGCTGCGTGATTACACAATCATTCTGCCTATTCAGGACGGCGAATATCTGAGGGGTGAAACCCCTCAGACATTCGCCAACAGTCTCAAAAAATCCACACTACACTGTGCTAAATTCATTAGAAACTATGAACCCTAGTCTAGGAATAAACATCGCCGGCTACATTAACGGCGAATTTGGTATAGGAGAAGGTGTCAGAGCTAATATCAGGGCTGCAGAAGCCGCCGGGATTCCCTTCGCCATAAACAATTTTACCCGCAGTCCTCACCGCAAACAAGACACCACATATCAAAACTTTAGCCAAGACAATCCCCATCCCGTAAACTTAATTCAAGTCAACGCCGATCAAGTTGCAGCCTTTATCAAACATACAGGTTCCACCTATTTTGAAAACAAATACAATATCGGATTTTGGGCCTGGGAACTTCCCGCATTTCCCCCAGAATGGCAGCCAGCATTTAATCACTTTCAGGAAATATGGACTTACAGCAACTATTGCGCCGAGGCAATTTCTGCACTTGCGCCAATTCCAGTCATCAAAATCATGCCCAGTATTGCTCTTCCCGCACCTTCCCTGAACAGAGAAGCACTGAATTTACCGAAAAATAAATTTATTTTCTTGTTTGTATTCGACTTTTCCAGCCGCATTGAGCGCAAAAATACTTTAGCGACAATTCAAGCATTTAAACAAGCTTTTGGCGAAGATGACAGCCTCTTGTTGATTATCAAATCTTCTAATTCAAACAAACATTTAGAGGAGCAAAACTTATTAAATTCTGCCATCGCCAATTGTTCAAATATCAAACATCTAGACGGGTATTTGTCCAAAAATAAACTAAACGGTTTGCTGTATAATTGCGACTGTTATGTATCCCTGCACCGCTGCGAAGGATTTGGCTTAACAATGGCTGAAGCCATGTTTTACGGGAAACCCGTAATTGCCACCGGCTATTCATCAAATACAGAATTTATGAATGTCGGCAATAGCTATTTAGTCAAGTATAAGTTAATCCCAATTGAGCAAGATTGCGGGCCTTACAAAAAAGGCAATGTTTGGGCCGAAGCGGATGTGGAACACGCTGCTGATTTAATGCGGTACGTTTTTAACAATCACCGGGAAGCTCAACAGATTGGAGCGATAGCCGCTGAGGAAATTAAGACTTTACTCAACCCGCAAGTTACAGGTAATAAAATTAGAAAACGTCTCGAATATATTGCCGAGATTACCGATAACTTTCAAAGCATACCTCTGTCAGGAACATCCAAAGCGAAGTCTGCCAAAATTAGGGCTAACTTGCCACAATCAAAGCAACAAAGCCAATCAAAAGGAGAGCTGCCAAACGAGCCGCCGAAGGTTAGCATTTGCATTCCGACATACAACGGAGAAGCATTTATTGGGGAAGCAATTCAAAGTGCTTTGGCCCAAACATACCCTAACATAGAACTGATTATATCCGATGACGGCTCCACAGACCGCACAATTGCGATCGCCCAATCATTCCAATCACAAACCTCAGTCGATTTCCGCATCATACTGCACCGCAACTACGGCTTATCCCAAAACTGGAACTTCTGCATTTCCCAAGCAACAGGCCAATACATTAAATTTCTCTTTCAAGACGATTTAATCGCACCAGAATGTATTGAAAAAATGGTCGCACTCGCCCAAGAGAATCCCAAAATAGGTATGGTTTTCTCCCCGCGTGGCATCACCATAGCTGAAGATGAATCCAACCCGATTTTGCGGAAAGCTTCCCACTCAATTAAAGATTTGCACAAAAGCTGGTCGAATTTAAAATCTATTCAGCACGGCAAAGAATTACTGGCAGATACTAACTGCTTGAGCAACCCGATAAACAAAATTGGCGAACCGAGTACCGTCTTAATTGCCGCGCGAGTATTTGCCGAAATAGGATTATTTGACTCGGGATTATCTCAGTATGTAGACTTAGATATGTGGTGGCGAATCATGGGGAACTATCACATCGGATTTGTAGATAAAAAACTGTCGTCACTGCGGATTCATCCCGAACAACAAACTTGGAAAAACTTCGCTGCTGGGGAAAATTATAAGGATGTAGTAAGATTTTACAAAAAACTACTAAATAGTCCTGATTACAGTTTCCTGGATCAACAAATCAAACAGACAATCCGCCAAAAGCTGGCATTGAGAACCCAGCCGAGTTTATCGGAATTGTCAGCAATGCTTGATCAATACAATAAATTCCCCTCGAAACAGCCTCTTCTCGCGCTGCGCCCCTACCGCCAACAGCTAGCTGAATATTGGCTGAATTTGCCAGCGGAAAAATTAGAAACTGCTTACTCGAAAGACATGGGGAAAGCTCATAAATTGCTACTAGATAGCGCCCTCAAAAATGAAACTTTAACTGAGGAAGAACAACGTTTTGTCCAGCAGTTGTCCTCGAAACTTGCTGAAGGAGGGGAAATTGCCGAGAAGATGCAATATCTCCTCGCAGCGATGCTGTACCGGGACGCTTATCAGTTGCCACTTGAGTATAACAATGCAGCGATTCCCCAGTGGTTTTTTGAGGACTTTTTGAAATTTATATTTCAGTCTCCCGGTTATTTTCAACAAAACTGGGAAATAGAAAGGTACTCTGAATATTTCCAGCAGTTAATCAAGTACGTCGCTGCTAATATCGCCAGTTTTCCCGATTCAGAAGTTTGGCGTTATTTGGCGGCTTTTATTGCGAAAAATGTTAGCTTCCAAGCTTTGTATTTGAGCGAGATAAATCTGCTCAATATATTAAGTCAGCGAGCTGATTTTCTGGAATTTTATTTGAAAAATATCGGCTGTCAAGTAGAAGGGAATTTTCCTCAGAGAGAACCTGAAATAACTAAAATCCGAGTTGGCTTTTTGCTTGATAAAATTAGTGATGAATCCGAGACTCGTACTGCCATCTCGAATTTTGAATATTTAGACAGAAGCAAGTTTGAAATTATCCTGTACTATTTCCAGGTACAAGACGAGCGACTGGGGAAATATTGCGAAAATTGCGCCGACAAACTGGTGCAACTGTCAGAAGATTTGCCCAATCAAGTTCGAGAAATGCGATCGCACGATTTAGATATTCTGCTAATCTGCACCAATACTACCGACACTTCTCAACCAAGCGCCCTTCTGTGCCTGCACCGACTAGCGCGGGTGCAAATAGCTACCGGTGCATCAAACCCCGCAACCACCGGAAGCCGAAATATCGATTATTTCATTGCTGGGGATTTGACATTGCCCGCAGGTGCAGCAGCAGAGTATCGCGAAAAATTAATTACTTTAAAAGGGTCGGGAGTTTGTTTAAGCTATACTGTACGCTCAGCACCTGCCAGAGTTGAACCGACTCGCAGGAGTTGGGGAGCCACTAAGGAATCTGTAGTGTTCATGTCCGGCGCTCCAGCTTTGACAATTATCCCAGAATTGAGAGAAACTTGGGCAAAAATTATTGCTGCCGTACCGAATTCTATTTTAGTTTTGTATCCCTTTAGTTCCCGCAATGGAAACTATCCGACGGTGCCTTTTTACAACCAAATTCGATCGCTCTTTGCCGAATTTGGGATTGACAAAAAGCGCTTAGTTGTGATTAAGGCGCTGCCATCTCGCGCCGATTGCATAAAATGTCTGGAATTGGCTGATATATATTTAGACTCCTATCCATACAGCAGTGGCTGCTCCTTAGCAGAAGCCCTGTTGGTGGGGTTGCCTGTAGTGGTAAGAAAAGGGCAAACAACTCGATCGCGACAATCAGCCGCCGTGCTCGAAGAACTGCTACTTCCGGAACTGGTAGCAGACAGCGAGAACTCTTATTTAGAGCTGAGCACAGCACTGGGAACCAACCCAGAACTGCGCCGGCACTACCGCGAGCAAATCCAGGAAAAAATGGCGGCAAACCCCAAATATCTCGACAGTCGCGCTTGCTCGACCCAACTCGAAACACTCTTTGAAAGACTATTCCGAGAGTGAAGGAAGAAGGAAGTTCAGCAACTAAGCAGTGTACGGGATTTAACGGATAGATGTTGAGGGAAGATTTTCCCACTCTCCCACTCTCGCATCCCGTTACCATTCTGAGCCCCGCGGGGAACCCCTCGCTAGGCAGAGCGTCAAGAAATAGACGGCAATAGCGCTAGCCCACTGACGGTCTGCTATCATCGGGAAATCGAGGGGTTAGTGGTTGTCGCTCTTTTCCTGCCACAGCTAAATTAAAAGGGGAAGCGCAAGTCAGTTGGAGATAAAAAAATGACAGGACTTTTTCAAATAGGCGATAAATTACTGCAAGCTCAGGATATGCCATCGCTCCTGAAGCGGTATCAGTTGATGCCACAATTCTTGCGGGGTGTAATAGTAGACCAAGCGATCGCATCCTTTAGTTGCAGCGACGAAGAACGCAAATCCGCCGTCGAGAACTTTCTGGCACAACACCAACTGACAGCCCCGGAAGCCAAAGAAGCTTGGCTGCGCGGCCAAAATATGACGGAAGAAGAACTTCAAGAGATGGCCGTTAGGCCCTTGCTGATCGAAAAATTTAAGCAAGCCACTTGGAGACCTAAAGTAGATAATTATTTTTTAACCCGCAAAGCCAGCCTAGACCACGTAGTCTATTCCCTGGTACGCACCAAAAATCCAGCACTAGCAAACGAACTTTACTTTCGCATTCTCGAAGGGGAACAAACCTTTGCTGAAGTGGCCCGCGACTATTCCGAAGGGCCCGAGTCCAAGTCAGGCGGCTTGTTGGGCCCAGTACCCCTCTCGCAGCCCCACCCGGCAATCAGCAAACTTTTGTCCGTCAGCCAGCCAAATCAACTCTGGACGCCGCGTCCTCTGGCAGAATGGATGGTAATTATTCGACTAGAAAAGTTCATGCCGGCCCAGCTCGATGAATCGATGCGGCTGCACTTGATTAACGAACTCTTTGAAAGCTGGCTCGCCGAACAGATATCGCAAATAGGCCCGCTACAGCCCCTCTCTTCCGTGTCTTCAATATCATGACAATCCAGCAATTGGGTCAGGGGCCCCCGGATTTATCCGTGGAGACTTGAAAAAGCGTAGCATCCTGACAAAAACCCCCTGGATTAATCTGTTGATTCAATCTAAAATCTAAAATCTAAAATCTAAAATTGGATGACTTCTTCCGCTGTTTCCCTCTCCCAAATTCAGGATTTCCTAGCTCAAACACCTCCCTTTGACCGACTGTCAGAGACGGCTCTGACAGCCTTGGTGGCTAAATGCCAACTCCTCGGCTACCGGACGGGGCAACCCCTGTTTGAACGGGAAAAAATGCCGACTCAAGTGGCAATTATCTATCAAGGCCAGGCCCGGCTGCTGGGCTTTGACCAGCGCTCGCAGCGCCACGTAAGTTTACGCTTGGTGCAGTCGAAGGAAATCCTGGGCTGGGCTGGCTTGCTCAGGGGAGTTCCCTGCGAAACGGCGATTGCTTCTACAGATGTGATCGCGATCGTTCTACCTGCCGAAGATTTCCTGAGCGTACTGGAAAAACAGCCGACTTTTGGAGAAGCCTTTCGCGAACACTGTTCCTTGAGCGAAGTATTTGAACTGTTGAGTCTGGAATTGCAGCGCCAAGCCGACGGCACTTCCAATCTCAAGGAACTCACCCTGCAAGCTTGGCAAGACGCGACAGTTGTAAACGTACCAAACGGCAACAAAAAAACTCAAGACATCGCCAAAGAGCTAGATGCCGATCGAGTTTGGCTTGTCAGCAGCGGCGTCTTGGGCGACTTTCCCACCGGCAGCCGCTTCTCTGTGGAAAACGCAGCCAAATCCTTAAAAGTAGAAGGCCGCCTCGGCGCCCGCTTGGTCGGCTTCCGGGAACCCCCAGAACCCCAACCCGAAACAGACTCATTAAATGGCTCGACAGATACAGTA
Source organism: Microcoleus sp. Pol12B5 (assembly GCF_036701335.1). Classification (NCBI taxonomy): domain Bacteria; kingdom Bacillati; phylum Cyanobacteriota; class Cyanophyceae; order Oscillatoriales; family Microcoleaceae; genus Microcoleus; species Microcoleus sp. Pol12B5. The sequence continues at coordinate 10,622 of NZ_JAUBQQ010000042.1, forward strand.
GGTCCAGGGCAGAATCCGCCCAACGGAACATCGATCACGGTTATAGACGCCCCAGATCGTCCCCCAGAACCCGCAAGCGGTCAACCAAAGGATGCCGGGAGATACCCAGTTTTCCGCGCCAAAGGGCAGATTGAGGCCCCGCTTGCTTGCTTCCAAATGTTGAGCAAGTATTTTGGCCTCAAATTTCGTCGAGATATCATCCGCAAAGTTCTAGAAAATCAGTTAAAAACCGCCGGTTCTATCAGTATGCAAGCTTGCGGGGCGATCGCCCAAAGCATCGGCCTCACGCCCCAATTGGCGCAAGTGCCAGCAGAAGCAATCAACCGCATCAAAGCTCCCGTAATGATTAAATGGCAAGATAGCTTTGCCATTATTTACAGCATCACCGAGCAAGAATTGGTGATGGCCACGCCCGAACAGGGGCTGATGCGGAAGCGGATACCTCAGTTTAAAGAAATCTGGGGCGAACAGGGAGAAGTCCTGCTCCTGCAAGCTCCGCAAGTCGAACAAAAAGAGCAGTTCAGCTTCTGGTGGTTTGTACCGGCGCTGATGGAACACAAGACAGTGTTTTTTGAGGTGTTGCTCGCTTCGTTTTTTGTACAGTTATTTGGTCTTGCCAACCCATTAATCAGCCAAATAATTATTGATAAAGTCTTAGGTCAGCGCAGCATTGACACCTTGGATATTTTGGGGGCGTTTCTGTTAGGTGTTGCTCTGTTTGAAGGACTGCTCAACGGATTGCGTACCTTTTTGTTTATAGATACCTCAAACCGCATCGATGTCAAATTGAGTGCAGAAGTCATCGACCACTTGCTGCGGCTGCCCCAAAATTACTTTGACAATCGGCGCGTGGGAGATCTGGTTTACAAATTCAGCATGATGGGCCAGATTCGGGAATTCATGACGAGCACAGCTCTGACAGTAGTTCTTGATGCGGTATTTTCGGTGGTTTACGTCGCCGTTATGCTCTCTTACAGTGTGCAGCTAACGTTTGTATCTTTGGCAGTGGTACCGATACTGGGGCTGATGATTATTCTAATCAATCCGCTGGTTCTGCGCCTGATCAAACAGAGAAATATGCGTTTTTCTGACTCTCAATCTTATTTAGTGGAAGTAGTCGGCGGGATTCAAACTGTTAAAGCTCAAAATATTGAATTGAAATCCCGCTGGGAGTGGTCGAGCCGCTACGCAAAATACATTACAGCCAGTTTTAAAACAATTATCACGGGAACTGCAGCCGGTACGATTAGCAGCTTTTTAAACCAGGTGGGTAACTTAGCTCAGTTGTGGGTGGGAGCTTATTTGGTACTGGGAAATGAGATTACTTTGGGTCAGTTGATTGCTTTCCGAATTATTTCCGGGAACGTGACTGGTTCGCTGCTGCGTTTTGTGAGCGTCTGGCAGAGTTTCCAAGAAGTCTCGATGTCGATCGATATGCTTAAGGATGTGGTCGATACGCCGACGGAAACCAGCGATGAAGACCGGAACAATATCCCGCTGCCGGCAATTCAAGGGCAGGTTAGCTATGAGGAGGTTTCCTTCCGATTTCTCGAAAGCGGGCCACTGCAATTGGCTAATGTTAATTTGGAATTTCCCGCTGGCAGTTTTGTGGGAATTGTGGGTGGAAGCGGTTCCGGTAAAAGTACGGCGATGAAGCTGTTGCAGCGTCTTTATCCGCCGCTGTCGGGCCGGATTTTTATTGACGGCTATGACATTTCTAAGGTGGAACTGTACTCGCTCCGCAGCCAACTTGGGGTGGTATTGCAAGATACTTTGCTGTTTAACTGTACTGTGCAGGAAAATATTGCTCTGAGCAATCCCGATGCGAGTACGGATGAGATTGTGCGAGCTGCAAAATTAGCGGTAGCTCACGATTTTATTATGGGCTTGCCTGCTGGGTACAATACGGTGGTGGGAGAGCGGGGTGCCTCGCTTTCTGGAGGTCAAAGACAGCGTTTGGCGATCGCCCGCACGATTTTGCAAAACCCGAAACTGCTGATTTTGGACGAAGCTACAAGCGCCCTCGACTACCATTCAGAGCGCCAAGTTTGCAATAACTTAGCAGAAGCTTTCGCCGGCCGCACGGTATTTTTCATTACTCACCGCCTGACTACCATCCAAAACGCTGATGTAATTATTATGATGGATCAAGGTTCTGTAGTCGAGCGGGGAACTCATAAAGAATTAATGGCTCTTAAAGGGCGTTACTACTGCCTCTTCCAACAACAAGAGTCATCGAATACCTGATCTCTAACAACTCACAACTGATCACTAACGCTTAACAACTGAGAACTAACAAATGGCTATGAAATCGTTAATACTTTCTGAGCAACCAGTCATTCTCGAAAAACCAGCGATTTGGTCGCACTTGTTTTTGTGGATGATCATGCTGATGACCACTTCGGCTGTAGTTTGGGCTTATTTTGCTAGCGTAGAGCAAGCTGTCCCCGCTGTCGGCCAATTGGAACTCAAAGATGGTGCCAGAGACATCCAAGCACCTGCTACGGGCGCTGTGGTGAGACTTCACGTTGAAAATGGCGATCGCGTGGAAAAGAACCAGCCTCTGCTCACTTTCAACCCCCTTGCACCCAGCGCCGATTTAACATCGATACAGAAAACTAAAGAAGCTCTGGAAAAGGAAAATAAATTTTACGAAGATGTTGTCAACGGCAAAATTCAAGGCGCTGTTCCTTCTAACCTAGAATCAACAATCAAGGACAGACAGAGCCTCACGGCACAAAATCAAGTGCTGCAAGCTTTGATTGACGAACTGTACCTCAATCGGGGAGCTAGCGGAAATTTTGATGCTGCTCAGCAAGGACTTTATGTTAATTATCGATCGGAATTTCTGTCTCGCGTCGCTGCAGCTCAAGGCCAAGTTCAGGAGTTGGAAAAACAACTGAAGCAAGCTCAGGATGCTGAGAAAGCCGCCGGCGATCAAATGATAGTGGCACAGCAACAATTGGGTTTTGCCCAAAACCAATTAAATTATGCTCAGCAGCAGTTAGGTTCTTCGCAAGAGCAAGTAAAATCCGCCCTGGCTCAGAGAGATTTGGCCCAAGAACAGTTAGCGAAATCCCAACAAGTATTGAAGTCGAATCAAAACATTCTAGGCAGACTCGCCCCCCTGGTGGAGGAAGGAGCCATCGCTGAACTGCAAAAAGAACGTCAAGAACAAGATGTTTTCAGAGGCCAAAGCGACGTTCTCAAACAGCAAGATCAAATCAAGCAGCGCGAAGGTGAAATCAACTCTCGCAGGGGCGAAATTAACACGCGCCTTGGTGAAATCAATACGCGCCGAGGCGAAATTAACGCGCGTCAAGGTGACATCCAAAAAATTAGTGCTGACATACAGCGCCAGCAAGGAGAGCAAGCGCGCATTCAGGAGTCCATCGCCCGCGCCCAAGAACAGTTAAAAAACACCAAGGATTCCTGGGCAAAAGAACTTTACAGCAAAATTGCTGAAAACGAGAAACAAATTGCCAGCAGCGATTCTCAGCTAAGCCGCTTCAAAGTGGAAAACCTGAAAAAGTTGTCCGAGGTGAACGCTCAGCTAGAAAAGGCTCAACAAAACCGCGACACTCAAGTGATGAAGGCTCCGGTATCGGGGGTAATCTTTGATTTGAAGCCTTCTACGAAGGAGAAAGCTAAGTTGGATATGGCGAAAGATCCGATATGCCAATCCATTATTAATACGGTGCTGAAACCGGGCGAACCGCGCCCAGCACGCTGCGAAGAAGCTTATTACGAAGCGCAGCAAACTGAAAAGCTGCTCAAAGTTTTGGATGACGACAACGGTCTGCAAGGAGTAGTTTACCTGGAAAACAGCAATGTGGCTCTGGTATTGGATGCTTTGAGACAGAAGCGGGCAAAATTGGAGCAGTATCACGGCAAGCAATTAGACGGAGAAAAGATTGACTGCGAAATAGGTAAAAGTTGCGTTTGTCCAGAGAAGGAAGTTAACAGAGAGAAACTGGGTTTGACGAAATACCAATGCGTGCCTGTGGAAGTGAATGTAGAAGCTTTCCCGGCGATGGAGTTTGGTACTGCTGAGGGTGAAGTGATAGAGATTAGCAGCGATGCTGAGCCTCCTACTGAACTGCGGAAATACTATGCTTTCAAAACCATAATTAAGCTCAAAAATCAGAAGTTTGTTTTGAACAAGGGCAAGGCAAATGAAGTGGAGGTTAACTTGCAGTCGGGAATGTCCGTGAGTTCTAATATCAATATTGGCAAGCGGACTGTTTTGCAGATGTTTATCAACCGATTTACTGGGAAAATGGATACCTTCAAGACTATTAAGTAATTCGGTTAACCGAATTGAATGCGAGGCTTTTAGGCTGTTCGGAAACCCGGTTTCTTCAAGAAACCGGGTTTCTATGTGTTATGTTTTTCAACTTGTTTGTAGTAAGGAATGCAAGTCCCGGCTCAAACTATGAGGAGTGAAGTCTTCACTACAAACTTGATAAAAATTATTTAACCGGGTTTGATATAAAATGGTGATGGCAATCGGTGCGATCGCACTTTCATGAAAAAAATCATCTTATTTACTTTATATCTAATTCCTGTTGTCCTGTTAATCGGATTTGTAGCGAATTTTAGCGTTAACCTTCCCGTTGATGACGAGTGGAGGTTAGCTAGCCTTTTTGAGAAAATAGCTCAGGGAAATGTAACTTTTAACGATTTTTGGGCTTTGCACAGCAACCACCGCATACTTTTTCCGAAAATAATTATTGCGGTGCTGGCTTTTGCTTCCCGATGGAATATTAATTATCAGTTGTGTCTCAGCATAGGTTTGGCTGCGATAACTTTTATTGCTATGTACAAGTTATCCTCGATGCAAGTTAAGAATGTAGGGGATGATTTGTGGCATTTAGCTAATATTTTAAGTTGTATTTTGCTTTTCTCGCTAGTTCAGCACGAAAACTGGCTTTGGGGATTTCAATTAGCTTGGTTTTTTGTGAATTTATGTTTTGTAGCTGCGGTTTATGCGCTGGTTTCACATCACAAATTATTGCCTAATATTAGAATCTCTATTGCTGCTGTATTCTGCTTTTTTGCGAGTTTTTCGCTCGCTCAAGGCTTGCTGTCTTGGTTGGCGGCGATTCCGGCTGTGGTGGCTTTGGAGGGAAATGCAGCGCAGAAACGAAAAAGACTTATTGTCTGGATGCTGCTCTTTGTGGCAACTTGTGCTGTTTACTCAATAGATTATCATCCGAGTCGGAAAGCAAGTATTATTTCATTGTTGAATAAGCCGTTTGTAGTGATTAATTACTTTTTAAGTTTGCTGGGCTCGCCAATTGTGCGATCGCCTGGAATCTCGGCATTGGTAGGATTGCTAATATTTGCAACTTTCTTATTTTTGGGATTCCACTTTGGGAGAAAGATTACCGAGCATCATGAGGCTTTACCTTGGCTGTCAATAGGTTTGTTTTCAGTTTTATCGGCTCTGTTTATTACGGCTGGTAGGGCAGAATTCGGGGCGATTCAGGCGATTGAATCGTCGAGATATACGACTAATTCAATTTTGCTGTTAATTGCTTTGGTTCAGCTCGGTCAATTGTTGGTCCGAGGTAAGATTGCTACCATAAATCGCACCTATAAATTTGTTTATCGGGTGTTAGCAGGGGTGTTAATTGGGATAATTATTGTTAACTCTCAACAGGCGATAGCCCCAACTAGATCCGCACTTCTTTACAAACAAGCCGCTCAAGATTGTTTGCAGTTAATTAACTATCTGGAACCGTCGGATTTTTTCAAAAATTCGCCGGAAAGCTGTTTGAGGGTGCTGAGCAAAAAAACTTGGCTGGTGAGAGAAGGCGCTGCAATTATCGATAAAATAGGTTGGCTCAAGTTCGCGAAAAATGTAGAGTTTATTTCTAATACAGAGAAAGTTTACGGTTATTTAGACAAACCTCAAACTAGCAATAAATCCTTGAGTGTTAAGCAAAATGATGCTGTCAAGGCTGCTGGTTGGGCGGTTTGGCCAGAAAAATTGCAACAGCCCAATATTGTACTGCTATCTGTCGGGGACAAAAAATCTTTTTTTGCTAACGCTTATGTAAATTTGGACAGTCCCGACATTGCTGAGAGTTTAAAATCTGAGTTATACAATAATGCCAGGTGGGCTGTTGATTTGTCGGATAATAATTTGCCGATCGCCCAAACGGAAATTAAAGCTTGGGTGTATAATCCTGTTGACAACCAGTTTGTCCAGTTGCGCGGAGGATGAGGAGTGAAAATTTCTGTGATTATACCAGCCCACAATGAGGAGGGCTGTTTGTACGGTACTGTGCGGGCGATCGCCCAGACGCTCGATTTAGAAGGCATTCCGCACGAAATTTTGATAGTGAATGACAACAGTGTCGATCGAACTATTGATATTTGCCAGGAGTTGTCAGAGACTTTTCCCACAGTTAGATACATCAACAATCAACCTCCGAATGGTTTCGGATTTGCCGTGCGCCGTGGTTTGGCGGAATTTGACGGAGATGCCGCAGCAATTGTGATGGCGGATGCTTCCGACGATCCGATGGATTTGGTAGCAGGATACCGCAAGCTACAAGAAGGATATGATTGCGTTTTTGGTTCCCGCTTTATCAAAGGTGGCTTTGTGGTGGATTATCCACTTCACAAGTTAGCAATTAACCGCTTAGCAAACTGGTTTGTCAAAAGTATTTTCGGCTTGCGGTACAGCGATGTCACCAATGCTTTTAAAATTTACCGCAGAGAAGTGATTGAAGGCGTGCAACCGATTTTGAGCCATCATTTCAATTTGACAGTGGAACTGCCTTTAAAAGCAATTGTTCGGGGTTTTTCCTATACGGTGATCCCTCTGAGGTGGTACAATCGGACTGCTGGTATTTCTAAGCTGAAAATCAAAGAGATGGGCAGTCGGTATTTGTTTATTGTCTTGTATGTGTGGCTGGAAAAACATCTCTCTCGCGGCGACTACCACCGGACTAGAAAGATAGCAAAATTAAAAGTGAATGCCTGAGAGAATCTTAATTGTGGGGGGTGCGGGTTTCATCGGCAGTTGTTTGGCAATTGGCCTGAAGAAACTGCACCCGGAATGGCAAATAATTTGTTTAGATAACCTGCGTCGCCGCGGCTCGGAATTGAATCTGCCTCGGCTTAAAAGTTGCGGGATTCAGTTTGTTTACGGGGATATTCGCACAGCGGCAGATTTAGATCCAGTTGCACTCAATGCTGACTGCATTATAGATTGTGCTGCGGAGCCTTCTGTACTGGCTGGTTTTAGTTCACCTCAGTACGTTTTGCAGACGAATTTACTGGGCACTGTAAATGTTTTGGAGTTGGCGAGACAAACGGGTGCGAGTTTGCTGTTTTTGTCTACCAGTCGGGTTTATCCGATCGCCAGTGTCAAATCGGTTAAGCTGTTAGAGTTGCCGAATAGATTTGCGATCGCCCCTGAGCAAACTTTACCCGGTATATCCGAGTTGGGCATATCAGAAGACTTCCCATTAAAAGGACACCGTTCGCTTTACGGAGCAACTAAATTAGCTTCGGAATTGCTGATTGAGGAATACAGGGAAGCATACAATGTGCCCGCAATTATTAACCGTTGCGGGTTAATTACTGGTGCTTGGCAAATGGGTAAAGTAGATCAGGGAGTTTGCGGTTTGTGGGTGGCGGCCCACTATTTTCAAAAGTCGCTGAGTTATATCGGTTTTGGCGGCAGCGGGAAGCAGGTTAGGGATTTGCTGCACGTTGAAGATTTGTTGAGGTTAGTTAATTATCAATTAGAACATTTCGCTGAATTTGACGGCGAAGTTTTTAATGTTGGCGGTGGTTTGAGCAACAGTCTTTCTTTGGTTCAGACAACTGATTTGTGCCAAAAGATTAGTGGAAAATCGATTTCAATTAATCCTGTTTTGGAGGAACGTGCGGGGGATATTCCGATTTTTATTACTGATTCTTCTAGGGTGATGGAGAAAACAGGATGGCGGCCTGCTATTGGGCCGGAAGCGGCTTTGCAGGATATTTATGATTGGATTGCTGCTAATGAGGTGGTTTTAAGTTCAATTTTGTAGGGATTTTTTAACCGCAGATGCAGGGGGATGTTGTGTGCAATTTGGTAATAAAAATATTTCCATGCGGTAGGAAAACGGCTTTTGGAGTGCCCGGTATTAGGACACGGAAGTGCCGCTTCCTACATAAATTTATACATAAACCTATTTTTTCAATCGGACTAGATCGAATTATATCTCAATTGTTGTCCGATTAAAACATGAGGAATGACCGCTCGCAGATATTAAACGCCATTCAGCATTCATCCCCAAACTTCTGTCAAATCTAAGACGAACCCAGGCAACACATCTTCACCGGATAAACTAATAGGATTTTCCAAGACTTCTACATCTTGATTTAGCCTGTAAATCTCCACCTTTTTGTTTTTCCGATCTATCAACCAACCCAAACGAGCGCCATTGTTCATATACTCTTTCATCTTGGCTCGCAGCGGTTCCATATTGTCAGTTTTAGAACGGAGTTCTACCACAAAATCAGGACACAAGGGAATAAAACTTTCTTTTTGTTTTGGGGTGAGCTCATCCCACCTTTCTTGACGCACCCAAGCAGCATCGGGAGAGCGATCTGCTCCGTTGGGCAAGTGAAAACCAGTAGAAGAGTTAAACGCTTTACCTAGTTTAGTTTGACGGTTCCACAACCAAAGTTGTCCTTCTATATCGAGATTTCTATATCCTGTTTCGCCTCCGGTTGGTGGATTCACGATTAACTCTCCTTGTGCTGTTCTTTCTAATTGTAATTCTCGGTTGGCGATCGCCAATTGAACGAATTGCTCGCGGGTAACGGTAAGTATTAGTGTCGGCGGAATATTCACAGCAATGGCGCGGGATGTTTGTGTCATCATTTTTTTCCTAAAATTGATGCTTTTTTAGCAAATTTATCCTGATTTTGCCCAGCCCAAACTACAGGAATACTTGCAATTTTTATTATAACAATTGAAATGCTCTAGGGGCGGCGATCGCTTTCCCCGACCATTAATTGTTTGGTTTCGATGCTTTGACAAACATTTGCCCTCCCAAAAACCGCCACAAAAAAGGCAATTTCAAGTAAATTTTTAACAGCAAAGGCGAGGCCGGTCTGCCTTTGGTCGAAAATGGTAAAAATCGCGGTATAATTAGGTCGATTTCAAAAGCGACTGTTTGTAAAAGTTCTTGCAGCGATAAGTGGGTAATTGGTAATTGATGGTCGATAAAGTCGTAATACTCTTTGAAAGAATATTTAAAATTTGGTTGGACAACTAAGAGAGAACCCCCTGGCTTAAGTGCCTCAAAGCAAAATAAAATAAGTTGGATGAGTTCTTCTTTATTACGGAGATGTTCAAAAAAGTTAGAGATAAAGATCCGGTCAAATTCTTCCCTAAAAGCAGGTTGATTCTCAAAACTTAAAACATCAATATTCAGCACTTTTACATCTGGATTGGCAAATAAATTGGAATCGGGGTTGAGATCAATTAAATATTTTTTTTTAGCTCGAATTTGATTTATGAACTCGCAGTAACCGCCACCAATATCTAAAATGGTTGATTCGGGAGGAACATAATCTTGTAAAAATTCGTCAATTAAAACTTTCCAGAGTGCCATCTTGGCTTGCAGTTGTCGGGAATCAAATCGATTGGCGTACAAGTTTTTGAGATATGCGTCGGCTTTCATAGTAAAATAGCAGAGACTGAGTATTAGTTTATCACTTTCACAGCTAACTATGAATGTTATATCTACCGAAATACCGGAAGTTCTGATAATTGAGCCGAAAATTTTCGGAGACGATCGCGGTTTCTTTTTTGAGAGTTTCAATCACAAAGCTTTTGTTGAACAAACAGGCGTTACCGCAGAATTTGTTCAAGACAATCATTCTAAATCTTCTAAAAATGTGCTGCGGGGTTTGCACTACCAAATTCAGCAGCCTCAAGGCAAATTGCTGCGGGTAGTTGCGGGAGAAATATTTGATGTAGCGGTGGATATTAGAAAAAGTTCGCCGACTTTTGGGCAGTGGGTTGGCTGTTTAGTGAGTGCAGAAAATAAACGGCAATTTTGGGTGCCGGCGGGATTTGCTCACGGTTTTTTAGTGGTTTCCGAGACGGCTGAAGTTTTGTACAAAACTACAGATTATTACGCACCGGCACACGAGCGGTGTATCCTATGGAATGACCCGGATTTGGCGATCGACTGGCCACTAGATGGTGCCCAACCAATCTTATCAGCTAAAGACCAAGCGGGACAAACGTTGAAAAGAGCTCAAGTGTTTTGATCATGAAAATTTTACTTGCAGGCGGCAGCGGACAGCTAGCTCAAGAATTGCAGCCGATTTTATTATCTGTGGGAGAGGTTATTGCGCTCGATCGCACTCGCCTCGACTTATCCCAACCCGAAAGCATCCGTCAAGCAATGGCTGAAATTCAACCGGATTTAGTCATCAATTCGGGTGCTTACACTGCGGTAGACAAAGCCGAAAGTGAGCCAGAATTAGCATATGCAGTCAACGCTATTGCCCCAGGAATTTTTGCCGAAGAATGCGAAAAACAGGGAGCAAGTTTGATTCACTTTTCTACTGATTATGTATTTGATGGCAGCCACGGTTCTGCTTATCTGGAAACAGATTCTACGAATCCACTGGGAACTTACGGCAAGTCGAAATTAGCAGGCGAGGCAGCAATTCTAAAATCGGGAAACCGACATATTATTATTAGAACCGCGTGGGTTTACGGCAACGGTGGCAAAGGTAATTTTGTGAAAACCATGCTGAGGTTGGGAAAGGAAAGGGAAGAAATTCGAGTAGTAGCAGATCAGATCGGAAGTCCTACTTGGACTGGGGATTTAGCGGAGGCAACTTCGCAAATTATTCCTCTCCTAGGGTCAGAAACTTTTGGGACTTACCAGTATACTAATAGCGGTGTTTGTAGTTGGTACGATTTTGCGATCGCCATTTTTGAAGAAGCAGCACAACTCGGCCTTCCCCTAAAAGTTCAGCGCGTAATTCCCATCACCACCGCCGAATATCCAACACCCGCAAAACGTCCGGCTTTTTCTGTCCTCTCTACGGTAAAAATATCAGCACTTCTAGGCACGTATCCTCCCCACTGGCGGCAAGGACTCAGAAAAATGCTGGCAAGAGAAGTGAAATGAAATAAGATTTACCCATAGAAATAAACCCGGTTTAAGCCCGCCATCTTTGGTTTGACGACTAGACAGACAGGAAGAAACCGGGTTTCTGGTTCTAGAGGAAAAATCAAAACGCGAGGTGGGGTTTTGTTCGTGAGTTACCTGTTATATTCTAAGTTGATCGCCTTAACCTGCCCCTACCAATTAATAAAAATCTCCCTATGTCTGAATCCATGAAAGTCAAGCAACAATATATTTTAATTTCCGCATCAGTTCTCGGGATTATAATACCAGCTTCATATATTTTGTACTTGATATCCCAAGCGGGAGACTTGTCTAACTTTGATTATTGGTGGATGACATGGAATTTTTATTCAGTAGACGGTTTCTCTACAAATCCTTTTAATTGGATATTTCGGGCGAACGAGCATTTTGTCTTTATTCCGGCAATTATTTATGGCTTGAATATAGTTGTCACCCAAGGTTCAAATATTGGTTTGTGTTTAGTTGCCTGGTTCTTGGCTTGGATTCAGTGCCACCTATTAATTGCTCTGCTGCCGTTAAATTTGAGGCGTTTTCCGCTGCAATTTATCTCGCTACTTCTTTGCATTTCTATTTTTAATTTTACTCCGGCGGCGGCTCACAATTGGATGCGGGGATTCAGCGGCGTTCACTGGATAATTGCTAATTTATTTGTGATTTGTTCGATATTTTGTTTGCAATCCTATGCGACAGATTTATTAAATAAAAGGGAGGCAGAGCCTGGTAACGAGTTTGTAGGGGCGGTTCCCCGGTGCCCGCTCCCGCATTTAGAAAATAAGTGGGTAATTGGGAGCATTGTTTTTGGCATTTTAGGCTGTATTAGTTACAGCACTCCTTTAGCTTTGTGGCCGATATTGTGTGCGGCTGCTGTTGTGCTGCGGTTCCCTCGGCAAATAACTTATTTGTATTTCATTGCTTCTATTGGAGTGATTAGCATTTATTTCTTAACTTATAAAACTCCATCTCACCACCCTTCTTTAACAAAAATTAACCCCCTCAAAACTCTCGAATATATTCCCACTTATCTCGGCGGAATATTTAGCGAAAATATTATTGTTGCTTCAATTATTGGTATAATTGGTTTGATTGCAGCGACGGGTTTTGTGGGTTATTGGCTATTTGTACAAAAGGTCGCTCGCCCGGATTGGCTGCCTTGGCTATCAATCCAACTTTACACGCTGCAAACGGCGTTAATGGCCGCGGTTAGCCGATCGGGATTTGGCGTCGAACAAGCCACAGCTTCCCGCTACGCCACACTCCCAGCCTTGTTTTGGATGAGCACAATTGTGCTGACAGTATTGTGGGTGCGCGAGTTGCAGCCAACACCAAGAATTCAAGGGCGTTGGCTGACACCGCTGTTTGCAGTCGCCACAGTCGCGATTATTTTAATGTACGGGGTGGGAGGCGAAACTGCAATGGCGATCGCCCGCAGAGCAACCTATCAACCGTTAGTAGCATTATCACTGCAATTAGGCATCACCGACGTAACGCTAATTAAAGACCGCGTAGGCAACAAACCCGCCGCTTTTGTCGGCTTAATCGACGCCTTAAAAACTAACAACTTAGTACCATTTAACCGAGACATCAAAAAACACAATTTCTGTGCAGCATTAGACACAAAAATCGACGCAAATTTACTGTCAGCGCCCAAAGACGGAGTACCCGGATATTTTGATACAGCCACCAAACTTGCACCAACGGCAGCGAGAGTAATTGGCTGGGTAGGAGACCCCGAAAACAATGTAAAATGTATTGCCATTCTCAACCAAGAAAATGTCGTTCGAGGTTTCGCCATGTCAGGATTTACGCGCCCAGATTTAGTTAAATTGTTTGGCCATTCCTACGAATTTGCAGCTTGGAGAGGATACATTCAAACATCACCAACAGATAAATTATTGACAGCCTATGCCTCCTTTAAAAACCGCAAAGGTTGGGTAGCCTTGCGAAACTCCCAAGTTATCAATAAAAACTAAAAAACTTCTCTTTCGCCTCATCTGCGACCTCTGCGCCCTCTGCGGTTAATAAAAAAATCTCCTTGACAACACAAATTAAATAGAATAGCCCTATGCCAAAACATCTCAGCTTCGTAATCCCAGTTCACAACGAAGAAGCCACCCTCAAATTGCTGTTTGAAAAAATTAAACTTGTCATGTTCCAAACAGAAATTGACAGTTACGAAGTCATTTTCATAGATGACGGTAGCCTCGATTATTCCTGGCAAGAAATCACAGATTTAGCCAGCCAACATCCCAAACTAATTAAAGCGATTAAAATGCGCCGCAACTTTGGCAAATCCGCCGCACTTTCAGCAGGATTTCGCAATGCAGCAGGGATAATTATCTTTACTCTCGATGCTGACCTTCAGGATGATCCCGCTGAAATTCCCAAATTTTTACATCATTTAGAATCTGGATTTGACTTAGTTTCCGGCTGGCGAAAACAGCGAAACGACCCGCTTTCTAAAACTTTACCTTCCAAGCTGTTTAATGCCGTGGCGTGTTTGCTGACTGGGGTGCAAATGCACGATATGAATTGCGGTTTTAAAGCGTATCGTAGGGAAGTTTTGCAGTCGATTAAATTGTACGGAGAATTGCACCGCTACATTCCAGCTTTAGCAAACAATTTAGGGTTTAAAATTGGCGAAGTAGTTGTGGAACATCATCCGCGCAAGCACGGAAAATCGAATTACGGCTGGGAACGTTATGCGCGGGGATTTATTGATTTGTTGACGGTGTTAGCCACGACGCAGTATTTACACAAACCGGGTCATTTGTTTGGGGGTTTGGGATTGTGTTTTGGCTTGGTTGGAACTGTTTCGCTGAGTTATTTGATAGTTATTTGGTTTCTGAATTTGGCGGGGATGAATTTTGGGCCGATCGGGAATCGACCTTTGTTATTTTTTGGGATTTTGTGTACAATTCTGTCGGTGCAGTTGATTTCTTTGGGGATTTTAGCTGAGTTGATGGCGCGGAATGTGGATGCTGATTATGTGGACAAGCAAATTAGCGAAATTATTGATGATTCAGGTTTTGATATTTAACCGCAGATTAAGGCGGATTAACGCAGATAAACCAGATATTGAAATTGCTTACAGACAAGCAAAGTTTGTCTCTGCAAACTCAGATAAAATTCTAATTGGGATTTAACAAGTTTTACCAATTACCTATTACCTAATTTTAAACAGTATCCATTTGCCTTCTTGTTCTACTATTTCTCCGTCAATATTTGGATGCCAATCGCTGCGAGTGAGGATATAATCGGCATGATAGTTTCTGGCTACTTTGACTAAATCTGCACTGCTGCGGCGGATGAAAAAGTTATTTCCTCCCCAGATAATTTGCGGATTTAATGGTACTCCTAAAACAGCCTCCATGCGATTTTGCCATTCTTTAATGCCTTTTTCCGTAAAGGGAAAGTTCTTGAAGTTGACGAGAATCGCTCTTTCGGAGAAAAACTGGAAGCTGGTAACTGAGGGGGGGATTAATACGAGTGAATCGCGGCTGCTACTTTGCGAAAATCGTACAGCTAATTTGCTTAAGTCGTCTCTGGGAACGGCATTGATATTAACTCTTGTTTGAAATACATTTAATATAGGTTTAGGCAGAATTCCTGCTATTCCAAAAACCAAGGTGGCTGTAGATATTAATGCTAATGTGTGAGTTATAGTCTGTTTTATAGATCTAGCAAGGGATGCTTTTTCTAAAATGAATGGGAAGGCGAGAATTGAGAAAAAGACTGGGATGCTAATTATTCGATCGCCCATTATTTCCCATGAATCAGTTACCGGATATATCAAGCTGAAAATTACCGTTCCTGCTGTTAAAATCCACAACAATATATTATATCTTTTAGTAAATACGTAATTTTTTGTTTGCCAAACTGATAATCCTAAGAAAATGATGCCCCTAAAAGGCAAAGTTAGTACAGCTAACAGCAACAAGCTAATAGCTATTTGTTTTTCTCGATAAAGTTGCTCGACCGTCAAAGCAACAGCAATAAATATAATTAATTGAGCAAAAGGTACGGTTCTAGCTAACTGTAGTTTGGCGATAAAAGCTAAAGGATAAACTTCGACAAATACGTAATTTAGAAATAATGCAAAAAGTGATGTGCCAACCATTACATAAAAATTAATCTTGTCTTCTTGTGGCAATAAATCGGATTTTTTGATGCACAGTAAGCCACCAATTATGAAACATATAAAGTTGAACCAATTCCCAACATCCCAATTTGACGGGAGGATATGGTGGGGGTTTCGCACTTTCGCGTGAATGTAGACAAACTGGGCGTTGTCGATAGTGTGAGTGCTAGTAGTACCTGTTAATAACATCGGTACGTAAACGATACTTGCCATGGCTGCTAAAAGTGCGATCGCCAAAATCAATGTTTTGAAATTCCGCTGTTTTACAGATTGAATTACCAAAACGGGAACCATCATTAATCCCGGCAACAAACCAACTAAAAATTGCAGCAGACAACCCAGTCCAAAAAAGAAATACCCGGTCAGCCATTTCTGGCGCAAACTAAAGTAAATTCCCCAGATGGCGAAACCCATTGCGAAGCTACTGGGTACTGATTTTGTGGAAAATATCAGGGTGTTACCAACATCTGTAAATGAAGCCGCTATACATAAAAAAGCCATCGCTGCTGCAGGCAGTTTAGAATTAGTATAGATATTGAGAATTGCGTAGCAAGCTACGATAAATGAACCGAAGGCTAGGAATTGATAAATAAAGTGCGATAGGGGAATGCTTGTTCCTAAGTTGGCGAGCAAATAGATGATATAATAATAGTAATATCTCGGATTAAACTTAACCATTTCCTGAACGTAATAGTCATTTTTGTACAGTTCAGGATTTAACATAAATTGAATGGGCGGCACTTCGGGGAAGTTGCCTCCAATCGGGAAAAGATAGCCTGTAGCCATCAGGGAACCGATGATGACAAAAGTATACAGAGATAGATTAAAATACCAGTGGGATTTTTGATGTTTTTGCATTGACGGTTCAACTTACCTACTGACAGCTAAATTGTTAATCTCCAGTTGGCATTGGTTTGTTAAATCCTGTTTGCTGTTACTCAATACCTCAAGGAGCAGATAAATGGGATTTTTGCCCTCAACTAATAGATTTAAGCCGATCGCACTTTTTTGACTATAAGCCATCTCTGCTAAGTCTACTAATTTACCTTGCTTGTCCCACAAAGTCAAGCGCAGGGCAACTCCCGGACATTGTTTGTTAGGTAAATTGAGTTTGCCAGTAACTTTCACTTTGTCTGAGATGGAACCTAAATACAGGAAAGATGTATCGATTTTCTTGCTTTTTTTAATTGGATGAGTTACAATCTTATATAGGTTATCCGATTCTTGACTGACTGAATAATTAGCACTTGTGTAGATTGATTGATGCAAACTAATCCAATCTAACTGTGTGCCTGGTAGATCGACTATTTGCCGCTGCATTGCATCCAGAGTCCTAACTGCCGTTGCTGTATCAGTCGGCCGCATCCTCCGGTAAACGCTGACAGTCACGCCGTTTTCTAGCTTAAACTGTTCCGGTAGAAATTGAAAATCGCGGGCAATTTCCCAGTTTTGAGTAAAGGCATCGTACACAACTTTAACAACATCTTGTTCGTGCGATCGCAAAACTTGTTCGTCAGTCGGTAACACCTGCTGAAAAGGTACAGCAACCACCGCATATTGTGACTGCAATAACTCGGGTAGCGGGTAAGTATCGCGCGAGTCAATTTGCGGCCTCCCGATTGTATTTAATTTCCACCAACCCTCCGGCGGGTTTAATTTTCGGTTAGCTTGTCTGAGGATATTAGCATTGAAATTGTTAGAAGCACCGGCAATATAAATTGGTTCTTCATTCGGTGCTAATTTTCGCAGAAACTCTACTAATTTTACAACTTCATCGTAGTCCGATCGCACTAACGGCGGAAAATTACCCACAAACAGTCTTGACAAATCAATTTTGAGAGGAATTAACCCGACTGCGGCATTCAAAACCAGGTACAAACCCGCTGCGCCCACCATCAAATACCGGACTTTTCCCTTGAGTGTCAGCCAAGTTATCCAGAAAAATGTGGATAGTCCTAAAAGTGCGATCGGTGTAATATGAATTGTATAGTGCAAGTAGCCGTAACGCAAAACTAACAGCCATTCAATCAGCGACAAAACTCCAAACAATGAAACAAAAATAGCCGCCGCCGGAACCAGGATTCGGGTGATAATTCCTGCAGAAAAACCAATCAGTACCAGCAGCCAAGTTCCCAAACCGTAAAAATCCGCATAACGAGTTAAAATATCATTTACAGGCAAACTCCAAGCGACATACAAATTGCGGTAGTCTACCGTCAGAGCACTGCGAGTAAAATCTCCCGCTACCAACATTAAAATAGTCAAGCTAGTTACAGCTATCAAACCCAACTTTACACCTGATTCAAACAAGCATCTGTAGGGAAACGGCACTACCCCCTCCTTGTCTTCTGGAGACGACAATGCCGATTTCCTACGGTATATTAGTACAATAAACTCGATGAAAGCCTGTAAAGTCGCGGCACCAAAAAATGCAATCGCACTATAAGCAAAATGGCGCCGCAACAGAATAGCCGCCGCCAGCAAAAACCCAATTAACGGGATTTTCCACCAAGATTTCAGCTTAACATCCTGCAAATAAACCCAAATTGCCAAGGCTACAAACACACAGCCACCAGTATCCAGATATCCCCGCAGAGTCGGTATCCAACTCATAGGAATTAATAAACTCAGCAGCACAGTAGACCAAAACACCCGGCGGGGATAAACTGGAATTAGCTTTGCAGAAATTGCCCCCAGCAATAGGCGAAACGGCAGCACATAAATTAGGGATACGCTGAGGATGTAACTCAGCCGAGAGTCGCCAAATAATAGAATAAATGGCACTAACGGCAGAGAGATTAACAGGTTTTTTTCCTTAGATAGCGATTCTATAACTCCCCGCCATGCTTTATCTGGCGAGTCTCGAAATAAATTTGCCGTGTTGACTGTAGCGGTATTGTAGCCCGCGTAATCCCACCAATAAAAAGTATGTTCGCTGGATACATAAATTGATGTTACTGTAACTGTTACGAGAACAAGTAAAAACAGGAAAAAACCATCAATGATAAATTTTCGAGGCAGTTTAAAAGAAACTAAATCAAATACTCCCATTAGTCTAGCAACCCTAAATAACTTCTAAACTTCCTCTTTCCCTCTTCCTTCGCGCCCTTTGCGCCTTCGCGGTTCATTAACTTACCTTAAAACAGTACCTTGCAAAAAACCTTCCAAATTTTCTGCATATTGCCGATTGGCGATCGCACTTGGATGAAGGTCATGAGGTAAATTATTATTGGCAGGTATTTTCAAATCAACCGAAATATCCGCTGTAGCAATTCCTTCCTGACTTAACTCCTCCAACATTTTAGCAGAACCCGCATTAATTCCTGCCACAACTAACTTAACACCATTAGCCTCAGCCACACGGTTAAATTCTTCAATAATTGCCTTAGAAACCTCATGGCTTTTATACAATCCCTCTTCAAATTGATTGTAATTAACCTCCAAAAAATGGCTTAATGCAGAAACCCGCATCAGGGGGAACTCGCGATATTCAAGTTTTGCCATGCTGTAGGTAAAATTATTTTCTCCATTCAGCCTAGCATCGGGCTGAAATAGAATACCGAGTTTATTCCAAGCAGCCATTTGTTTTCTTCTCGCCCTTAACAAAGTATTGCGGCGGTCATGAAATCCCGCATAAGCAATCACCGCAATTTCGGGTTTATTTCCTTGTTTGAGTGCTTCTTTGAATTGAATCAACGAGTGCAGCGTGCCGTAGCCGTTAACGCCAAAATTAACTATTTCATATTTGGGTAATTTCTCTTGCAGTAACCAAGCATAAGTTTCACTGTCATTCAATGACCAACCGTAGGTAAAAGAACAGCCCAATATCCAAATTTCAGGTTTCTGTGAGGATTGATTATAAGTATTGAGTGGATGTGTAATTCTTAAACTATTATTGAGGTGAGTCGCATGAAATGAGTAATTGCCATTAAGTGTCACCTTGAATTTACCCGGCAAATGCTTGTAGCCGAGTTCCGAGTCTTTGGTAAAAAAGTTACCTTTTGGTTCGACCGCAACATCAACATTTTCTATTTGCCAGGGTTTGTATCCCGCAACTCGCAAGACCATTTCAGCCGTGGTGGTGGATAAAAAAATTGGAAAAATTAGATATGTTATTAATCTGAAAGCAACATTTTTAGCAAAGTCTTTTTCGCTCATTAACATAATATGAAACGTCAGCCAAAGTATACTAAACTGCCATGCCAGTATTATCTAGTTCATGGATCTAATTTAATTAGATTGAGCGCACCAATATCAGCAACGGGCAAGATGCCCGTTCCACAAAAAATAAACTTGATTGTGGAACAGGCATCTTGCCTGTTAAGCGAGAATAGTGCCACATCTCAGTTTAAACTCACATCTTGCACCAATATCAGCAACGGGCTAGAAGCCCGTTCCACAAGAAAATCTACTTTTTGTGGAACGGGCATCTTGCCCGTTCTTAAGAAGAGTGCAAAATATTGGTTTGAGCTAATTGATTAATTCCTAATAACCAGGCTCCTCCTCATACTCAGGAGTCTTAGTTTTCTCAGGGATATTAACCCTAGGAGCCTGGTAAGGCTTCGGTGCCTCATCGTCAGCCCAAGCATCAGCCTCCACATCATCCTCGTACTCGTACTCCACCACCGGCTGCTTCGGGCGAGAAATCTCAGCGCGAGTGTATTGCGGCTTCTCCTCGTACTCCTCCTCTTCGTAATCGTCCTCCTCGCCGCCCCAATTATCCTCTTCGTAATCCTCGTAATCCTCGATGGGCTGCTGCTGTACCTGCACCGCGCGCATCTGCGGCTGGCGAACCGCAGGTCGATTCCACTCTAAATCCTCGTCCCAAGGAACTTCCTCCACCGCAGGCGCAGCTACCCGGCTCCGCATTTCCGGTGCAGGTATCCGCACGCCCGGGCCCAATTGATTTCCCGTAGCCACGGGTTTCGGATAATAACCTGCCTCGTCCTCTTCTCGTTCCCAAGGTGCTTGGCCCAAACCAACGCGCTCCAGCAAACCCACACTAAGCTGCCTGAGCCTTTCCTCGGAACCTTCAAACACAATCAAGCGATTCGGGCCGCTGCTGACAATTTCTTCAATCCCCAACTCGTAAGTGCTGAGAACTTGGTCGGGGATTTGGGGGATTCCCAGGGAAGCGATAATTATAGAAACTAACTTACCGTCTTCGGGATCGAACCTAAAGCCCCGCACCCTACCTAAAAGTTCGCCGGTTTCGGTAATAACTTCGCTGTTAATCAAAATGCTGTAGACTTCAACATCAACATCATCTTCGATCGCGCTCTCATCTTCCACCAACAGCACGTCGCCGATTTCACTGACATTGCTGAGGAACATAAACTTCGGCATTCCAGCGACCGCGAATATATTATCACGCAGACCGATCGCCACAACTTCCCGCCGATCGATGTCCACCCACAATTGACTAACCACCCCCAAGCGTTTACCTCTGTCGCGGGTGATGACTTGAGTGCCTAGAATATCGGAGCGTTGGCAGATTTGTTCGGATGTCATTCTAACTTTAATCCTGATTTATTAAGTACATATATCACTCAACACGAGCGTTAACATAAACTCCGGGACTACAACTTCAGTCCTATGACTTGAGTATAAGCTCCCCGCGCTTGAGTAACGCCAATTGTACGCTCAGCCGATTGAATCATAGGTCGCCGCAAACTCACAACAATAAACTGGGCTTGTTCAGACTGTCGTTTTATCATTCTAGCTAATCGCTCCACATTTGCCCCATCCAGAAACATATCCACTTCATCAAAAGCGTAGAACGTAGACGGGCGGTAGCGTTGCAGCGCAAAAATAAAACTCAGCGCCGTCAACGACTTTTCGCCTCCAGACATGGAAGCCAGCCGCTGTACGGGTTTGCCCTTCGGGTGAGCCACCAAATTCAAGCCACTGCTGAAGGGGTCTTCCTGGTCATCTAGCTGGAGATAGCCGTCGCCTTCGGAAAGTTCCGCAAAGATAGTCTGGAAGTTCTCGTTAACCGCGTCGAAAGCTTCTTTAAAAGCACGCCGCCTGAGTGTGGTAAAATTTTCGATTCTCAACAGCAGTTCAGTGCGTTCTCCTTCCAATGTCGTCAATTTTTGACTCAATTCTTGAAGGCGTTCTTGAGTGCGGTTGTACTCTTCCAAGGCTAGCATATTGACCGGTTCTAAAGCTTGAATGCGTTTGGCGATCGCCTTTACTTCTTGCTGCAATTCCGTCAAATTGGCTTTCTCGACATTTTCAGGAATCGACGGCACGGGGTCGGGCATTTCCGCCCGCTGCGCTTCCAATAGAGTGCGGATGGCGGCTAATTGTTCCCGGCGTTCTTGCTGGGTTTCGTGGAGTTTTTGCAACTGCCATTGTAACTGTTGTTTGGCTAAATGCTGTTCTCGCAGTTGAGATTCCGCCCGATCGCGCTCTCCCTTCTGCACGCCCAATTTTTCCTCAATTTCCCCCAAAGCCGCCTTAGCTTCCGCAATTTGCCGATCGAGTTCTAACTGCTGCGAAACAAGGCGATCGAGTGCATCCGCCCCTGTGTTTTGCTGCACTTGCCATTCCTGCAATTTCTCGCTGCCTTCCTTAATTTTGTCTTCCAAACGCCCGAATTGATTTTCCAAGTCTACAAGGCGTTGCTGGACGTTTCTCAGAGCCAGTTCTCGCTCTTGGAGTTGCGCTTCCAGAGCGCGCAAACCCGATTGCATTTGCTGCCATTCGCTGTGACTGTTCGACTCTTCCAACTGCGCCAAAGTTTGCCGATACTGCTGCAATTGAGTTTCCTGTGCGGGCAATTCTCCCTCCAGCAACTGCAATCTCGATCGCGAATTAGTTAATTCCTGTGTATTTTTCGCAATTTGCGATCGCACTTGTTCCTGTTGCGCTTGCAAATTCTTAATTTCTGAATCCAACTGTTCCAAGCGCAACTGATGTTCGCGCAAATTTTGTTTCGCTTCCATCAATTCTTGGCTGCGAGTTTTGACTGCAACAGAAGCGCGATCGATCGCAATTTTGCACCGTTCCAAAATCCGCTCAATTTCCTCCAACCTTTCTTGCAAAGAGGCGATCGTCCGCGCTTCACTAGCAGCCTCACTAGCCTCAACCGTGCCAAAATGCAACGTAGATCTGTTAGTAGAACTTCCCCCAGTCATCGCCCCGCTAGTTTCCAAAATTTCCCCGTCCAAAGTGACAATGCGGTACTGTCCCAAATAGCGGCGGGCATCACTGAGGTTGCTAAACACAACCGTACTGCCAAAAACGTAAGCAAAAATTTCCTGATACCGCGAATCGCAGTCAATTAAATTCACAGCCGCATCCACAAACCCAGCCGCGCGCCGCAAATTTTCATTCACCGAATACCTGCCGCCCCTAATCTTATTCAAAGGCAAAAACGTCATCCTTCCCGCCCGTTTTTGTTTCAACAATTCGATCGCAGCAGCAGCCACGCTGTCATCTTCCACCACCATATTTCCCATGCGCCCGCCCGCGGCAATTTCCAGCGCCAACTGATAGCGCGGTTCCACCCTGCCGAGTTGAGCCACCAAGCCGCAAACTCCCCCAATTCCGCTTTGCGCGACAATTTTTGCAGTAAACGTTCCTGTCGCTTCTTGCAGTGCTTGAAACTGCACTTCTAATTTGTCTAATTTGCGCTGTCTTTCCCGCTGTTCTTCCAACAAACGAGTTTGAGTTTCCTGTTGCAGTTGCAATTCTTGTTCGGCTTCGACTAAAATCTGATTGAGCGATTCTACTTGCAAAGATGCAACGCCTTTGGTTTCCACAAGGCGAGATTGCTGTTCTTTTTTCGCTGCAATTTCCTGTTCCAATACTTGCAGCGATTGGTTTTGTTCTTGAATTTGACTTTGCAGGCGATCGGCTCTTTCGCCAATGGTAGCTTGTTCTGTACGTTGCGGTTCTAAAGTTTGTTGAATTGTTTCGATTTGGCGGTGCAATTCCGTTTGCTGCTGTACCCAAACTTCGGCCGTCGAGGCGATCGCATTTGCAACTTCCCGATTCTTATCTAAAGAATCCTGAGCTTCGTCCCGCTGTTCCTGCAAAGTTCCTGTTTGAGACTTAACATAAGATATTTCAATTTCAATTTGCTCCAAACTTTGCCGGAATTGCCGAACTTCTTGCTCGGTTTGTGCTATATTAGCCGCCATTTGCCCAGCAGTTTTTTCCAAATCCTGTTTGCGGTTTTGCAGTTGCCGCCGTTCCGCTTCCTGAGTCGCAATCGTCGCTTGCAAAGCCAACAATTCCGACTCTCCCAAAGCTTTAACGCGGGCATTCAGTGCGTCAAGTTCGGCGGTTGCTTCTTGAATTTGGGTACTAATTGCTTGCAGTTGTTCGGTGAGAGATGCAGAAGTGCGATCGCCCGTTTCGATTTGTTCTCGCAGTTTCCATTCTTGCTGCTGCAATTGGCGGAATTTCAGCACAATTTCCCACTGCGACTTTTCTTGAAATTCCGCCCGCAATTTTTGATATTTTTCCGCTTTTGTGCGATCGGAAGCCAGTCTATCGCGCTGAGAAATCAGCTCTTTTTCCACAATACTGCTGCGTTCTTCCACCTCCTTAACTTCATCCAACTTCTGCCTAGCTAAGGAGATTTTGCGATCGAACTGAGCCACACCAGCCAATTCGTCAATGATTTCTCTGCGTTCCTTAGAATTCATCGAAATAATGCTGGTAACGTCTCCTTGCAGCACGACGTTATAGCCTTCGGGATAAATTCGCAAGCGGTTGAGTTGTTCGTGAAGTTGAGTCAGCGTGCAAGGTGCGCCGTTAATGTAATAAGTTGAAGTGTAAGTACCTTGGCGAGTTACCCGAAGTTTGCGGGTTACACTCCACTCATCCGGTTTTGGATTTTGGATTTTGGATTTTTTATTAGTAGCGAGTAGTTGTCCGTTGTTGTCTTGACTTGCTGCAATTTCTATCTCTTCTACGTCTTCAACAGATAACTCATCCGATTTTGGATTTTGGATTTTTGATTTTCGATTGAGAGGAGATGATTGGCCGTTGTTGTCTGGAGTTTGGGCAGTTTCTATCCCTGCGGCTTCTGCAACTGAGAGAGGCGATTCTTGATTGACAGAAGATGATTGGCCGTTGTTGTCTTGAGTTTCGGCAGTTTCTATCCCTTCAACTTCCTCTGCTTCAACAGATAACTCATCTGTTACATTTTCCTCCTCATCTTCATCCCGCGCGAACCATTCCTCCCCCACATCTTCCAGCGCAAAAGTCGCAGTCACGCTAGCTTCGATCGTACCGCGTTTGTTTTGGGCGCTGTTCACCAAATCCGGCAAACGTTCAGCCCGCATTCCCTTAGAACTCGAAAGTCCGAGACAAAACAGCAAAGCGTCGAGGATGTTGGACTTCCCAGAACCGTTGGGCCCGGAAACCACAGTAAAACCGGGCAGCACGGGAATGGCCGTCGTGCCGCCAAAAGATTTAAAGTTAGTCAGTTCGATCCGTTTAATGTGAACCATATGCTAGGAGTAGCTTTGGCTCTAGGTTGTTGTCACAGGGTAGCACAGGCAATGGGGCGATCGACAATGTGTTAACTTTCTGGCATTGTCGATCGAACCGATATCTTACACCTTTGTCAACAACCCAGCCGGGTTTTACTTAAAAAGTTCGTTGACAAAGGTACAACATCTGTGAGCCGAGCGAACGCTACAAATGAACGTAAAGTTTGATACAGATAACTTCATGAGACTAGATGGACAATATTTGTGCGAGTAAACCTGAAAGCCTTGCCCAGATTGAATGCCAGCAAATATAATTCCGGGAATTCCTAATGTTACCCCTAGACATATAAAAACTTTCCGGTAAAATCGAACCAAAATTAATAATGTATAAAGTAACGAAGCGAATTATGGAGGGCAAACCCATTACACCAGCTCAGAACTCATCTAACCTGCCAGCTTCATCTGAAAGCGACCAACAAGTATTGCAAATTTGGGGTCGCCAGCCCCTTAAAGGACACGTCAAAATCAGCGGCGCCAAGAACTCGGCCTTAGTCGTCATGGCAGGAGCCCTGCTATGCCCAGAGGATTGCCGTCTCCGCAACGTTCCCGGTCTAGTCGATGTCGCCCGCATGGGGCAAATTCTCTCGGCTGTAGGAGTCAAATTACAGCAGCACGGAGACGTTTTAGACATCAACGCCAGCAACCTCATAGACGCTCAAGCCCCCTACGAATTAGTCAGCCAACTGCGGGCGAGCTTCTTCATCATCGGGCCGCTGGTAGCCCGTTTGGGATTTGCTAAAGTGCCCTTGCCCGGTGGGTGTGCCATCGGCGCGCGACCCGTTGAACTTCACGTTCGCGGTTTGCAAGCCCTCGGTGCCGAAGTCCACATCGACCACGGCACGGTTCACGCTTACGTCAAAGGGCCGAACCGCCGCCTGAAAGGAGCCAAAATTTATTTGGACTACCCCAGCGTCGGCGCAACTGAAACTTTGATGATGGCGGCGACTCTGGCTGAAGGAGAAACCGTGATTGAAAATGCGGCTCAAGAGCCGGAAGTCGCAGATTTGGCGAATTTCTGCTGCGCCATGGGAGCAAAAATTCAAGGGGCTGGCACGAATACGATCGTCATTTCGGGAGTTCCCAAGCTGCACGCGGTAGACTATTCAATTATTCCCGATCGCATTGAAGCCGGAACATTTTTAGTAGCAGGAGCCATCACTCACTCCGAAATCAGTTTGTCGCCGGTAATTCCCGACCACCTGACCGCAGTCATTGCCAAATTGAAGACCATGGGGGCGAAAATTATTGCAGAATCCCCCGACATTTTGCGGATAGTTCCCGGCCAAACTCACTCAGCCACAGACATCGAAACTCTGCCTTATCCCGGTTTCCCCACAGATATGCAAGCTCAGTTTATGGCTTTGCTGACGCTGAGCCAAGGAGACAGCTTGATCAAAGAAACTGTGTTTGAGAATCGCTTGCGCCACGTAGCAGAGCTCAACCGCATGGGCGCGGACATTCGCCTGAAAGGCAATGTAGCGATTGTGCGCGGAGTGTCCCGGCTGTCGGGTGCGCCGGTAGTGGCAACAGATTTGCGGGCTTCGGCGGCGTTAGTGTTAGCGGGACTTGCAGCCGATGGTGTCACCACCATCAGCAGCTTGCAGCATTTAGACCGCGGCTATGAGCAGTTAGAGGTGAAACTGCAAAAATTGGGAGCTAACTTGCGACGGGTCAAAGAGGGTACAGACCCGGCGACTGCTGAGGCTCCTGTCAATCCCGTGCGATCGGGTTTAAACTGTTAATTAGTCATTAGTCAGCAGTCATTAGTCATTAGGAAGAAGGAAGAAGGAAGAAGGAAGAAGGAAGAAGGAAGAAGGAAGAAAAATAATTCAACCTTTTTCAATTGCCAATTCATAATTCCCACTTCCCAATGACCAATGACTAACGACCAGTGATTATTGACTAATGACTCAGGATTAAAATGTCGAACATACCCCTCATCGGTTTGAAAGCAGACCAGTTTCGCCACCCGTTAGACTTGGAAGCCACCAACTCGCTCAAACAACTGCCCGGCCTGGATTTGATCGTGCGGCAGTTGCTGGGACAACTTGGCGAACAGTTTTTTATGCTGGAAAATCTGGCTTCCAGCGTCCAAGTCGGCGAAAATCAATTGCCCCACCTGCATCAATTGCTGTTGGATGCCTGCAAAACTCTGGATTTGGAAGCGCCACAGCTTTATGTCCGCCAGCATCCGATGCCAAATGCTTACACCTTCGCGATGCGGGGAAAACAGCCTTTTGTGGTGATGCACACTTCTCTGATTGATTTGCTCACAGACGAGGAAGTTAAGGCAGTAATTGCTCACGAGTTGGGGCATTTGAAGTGCGAGCACGGAGTTTACCTGACTCTGGCTAATTTAATTGTGTTGGCCGCCGGCCAAATTTCGCCTGTGGGAACTGTGCTGGTGCAGGGTTTGCAGGCGCAAATGTTGGAATGGTTGCGGTGTGCGGAATTTACTTGCGATCGCGCCGCCTTGCTCGCCACTCAAAACCCAAAAGTGGTAGCATCGGTGCTGATGAAACTGGCTGGAGGTTCGCCGACTTTAGCTCCGAAACTGAATGTCGATGCGTTTTTGGCGCAGGCCCGGGCCTACGACGACCTCAGCAGCACTCAACTGGGAGATATGCTCAAACAAGCTCAGACGGCTCAGTTGTCCCATCCTGTACCAGTATTGCGCGCCAGAGAGATCGATCGCTGGGCAAGTTCAAAAGATTATGAATCTTTGCTTGCAGGAAATCGATCGGTGTGTTATGATGGTGAAACCCAAAAGGGCGGGTGGCGAAATTGGTAGACGCATCAGACTCAAAATCTGACACCGAAAGGTATGAGAGTTCGATTCTCTCCCCGCCCACTGCTAAAAAAGCTTAATAAATCTAGGGTTCCAGATGATAAGTCTGGAACCCTAATTTATATTGGGCATCGGGCATCGGGCATCGGGCATCGGGCATCGGGAATTGCGAATTGGTAACTAATGACAACAGTCAACCGTTAACAGTCAACCGTCAACAGTCAACCGTCAACAGATTTTATGGGTGAAATTGCCGCTTTAGGCGCTGCATTTGTCTGGGCTCTATCTTCCACCATCTGGCAGCGAGTGGGACAGCAAATCCCCGCAGTGGTGCTAAACTTGCTCAAAGGCGCGATCGCCCTTTTCATGCTCCTTGCCACTGTACTAATTTTAGGTAAATCTTTACCAGCAATCAACCCTAATATTTTAGCAATGCTGCTCATCAGCGGTGGCCTAGGAATTGGCATCGGAGACACCGCTTTTTTTATCGTATTAAAATATTTAGGCGCGAGGCGAACGCTACTTTTAGAAACCCTATCTCCCCCTTTAACAGCTTTATTGGGCTTAATATTTTTGCAAGAAAAGTTATCGCCCATTGCTTGTACTGGCATTCTTTTAACAATCTGCGGCGTAGCGTGGGTAATTGCAGAACGAACCGCCGAAACAACCTTATCATCAAAACATCTTTGGCAAGGATTAGGTATTAGTTTATTAGGACAAACAACCCACGCCGTGGGAGCAATTTTATCCCGCGCCGCCTTCACTCAAATAGATATCGATCCCCTATGGACAGCAGCCTTGCGTTTGAGCGGCGGCATGGCAGTCATGCTGTGCTTTTTTAAGCCAACAAACCTTGACAGTTTCAAACAATTAAAAGTGCCAAAACTATTAGGGGCAATAATTCTAGCAGCTTTTTTAGGAACCTATCTCGGAATTTTCCTGCAACAGACTTCACTGAAATATGCACCCGCAGCAATCGCTCAAACACTCAGTTCGACCAGTCCCCTATTTATACTGCCTTTAGCGGTGCTGGCGGGCGAAAAAGTGAGCATTCGGGCTGTTCTAGGGGTAGTTGGTGCGATCGGCGGAATCGCCTTATTATTAGGTTTGAAGTGATGAGATGGGAGACAGAAATGTTGGGGCTTGCTAAAAAATAAAAAAATAGGCGGTTTCGTACTTACTGTCCTTAAATATTAGTTTAAGTATCCAAAAACGGGTCTTCCATACTTAGTATGCTCAAATATAGCAATCCTTGTAGGATTGGTGAATAAGATTTAAAGGAAACGCTCTTAACGCAGACCAAGAGAATAGAAAAGAAAAAAAGTTCGCAAGTGAGAATTTAAGGCTTGACAAATGTGCTGATCGCCATTGTATACTGGCATCGCAATGCTAACCTTCGGCTGGTTGTCTGTCGGCATGGGTTGCTCTGTTTTATTTTACGATCAACTAATCAGGAATTTTAGACAAAGTGATCGATCGCGCCAACCACGACTTCTTGAAGCTGCTACCGCCGGATGCTAAAGTCATTGTTGAAATTGGCTGCGGTACGGGATCGACGGGCGAACAGTACAAGCTGATCAATCCCCATTGTCAGTATATTGGCATTGAATGCGATCGAGAAAAAGCGAAAATAGCAGTCGATCGGCTAAACTGGGTGACAGCAGCCGATATTGAAGAAATTGCCCTCGAAAGTCTCGACATCGCCCCAGGAACCGTCGATTGCTTAATTTTCGGCGACTTGCTACCCTATCTGAAAAATCCCTGGGAAGTCCTCAAGCAGTACAGTGGTTTGCTGAATCCAGAGGGGCAAATTCTCGCCAGAATCCCTAATGTTCAATACTGGCGGCGAATTGTCAATCTGCTGCGGGGACAGTGGGAGAATCCCGACAGCAAGATGCAGCACTGGTTTACTCTAGAAAGTATTAAATCACTATTTGCTCAAGCCGGATTGCAGGTTTACGAATTTCAAGGGAAGGGACACAAAACCGAAAATTTTGTCCACTTTCAAGAATTACTGCATCCCATGGTAAAGGCTTTAGAGCTAACATCGAGCAGCTTTGCTACGGAAACCGGTGCTGAACATTATATCGTGCGATCGACAAAATCGACCGTACCTACGCGCAGACTGCTGATTCAGACTATCATTATGGCTCCTACAGGGTGCGATCGTGTGCGAGTTTTGGAACCGGACAAATTTAGCGCTACAATTCCCGGTGTCCGCACCGTATCCGGCGTGAAAACAGCAGGATTAATCCCCCCCCTGCCGGAAGAAGAAAAAGTCTTCATTTGGCAGCGGACAATCATGCAATATCCCGCCTACATTCCCCAACTAAAAGAACTGTTGCAACAAGGCTATTTAATAGTAGCTGAAATTGACGACAATCCCATCCGTCGCCGCGAATACGCCGACAATAACTACCTCAGCTATCGCGGCTGTCACTGCGTTCAAACTTCTACAGAACCGCTAGCAAAAATTTTGCGGCACTACAATCCCAATGTTGCCGTATTTCCCAATCAATTAGCCTATCTACCTCCGCCGCGAACTTATCTCACAGAAGATACAGTCACAATCTTTTTTGGTGCGCTCAACCGTGAAAAAGATTGGCAGCCGATTATGGCAACACTAAATCGAGTTTTAGTTGCACACAAGCACCGAATTAGAGTTAAAGTAATCCACGATCGCCGATTTTTTGAATCCTTGAAAATACAGCAAAAAGAATTTGAACCCTTTTGCAGTTACGAACGGTACCAAGAAATCATGTACAGTTGCGATATAGCTTTGCTGCCGCTTGTTTCCAACCCGGTTAACGAAACGAAATCTGACTTAAAATTTATTGAATGTGCAGCGCGGGGAGTAGCGGTACTGGCAAGTCCCACTGTGTACGAACATTCGATAGTCGAAGGTGAAACAGGATTGATTTATAGATATGAAAAAGAGTTTGAAACCAAACTAAATTCGCTGATTTCAGACACTTCTATGCGCCGGAAAATAGCCGCGAATGCTTACGAATGGGTGCGGGACAACCGCTTGCTGCGTGGGCACTACCGGCAGCGGCGAGATTGGTACTTACAGATGCGGGACGAGTTGCCACGTTTAAATGCTGAGTTGCGCGATCGCCTGCCGGAGTTATTTGGTGACTAAGTGCGGTAAGATTTATAGGGTTATTGTGCGATCGTTCTGTTTTATTGTTTAATTTCTAATTGTTACTCCACACCAATGCGAATTCTATTCACTATTGCTCACTTTTACAATCCCAGCGGCGACGGGAAACACGCTTCCCAGCGAAATGATCCGCAACCACGACTAAATGCTTTAACCGCTTGCGTGACCTCGCTGCAAGCTTTGTACGGCAAATCTCAGTCCATGATTGACATTAGCGAATGTGCAACTATCCCCGCAAATCAATCTCAACAGCACGAAATTGACATTGTTGTTTGCACTACTCAAGGTTATCATCTGTTGCCTCAACTCCCTGTGCAGCCCAGATGTTTTATGCACCACGCTACAAAATGCGAACCGCTGCTGTTGGGGTTTGAGTGTCAAGCAGTTTTGCGAGCGTGTCTTAACAAATACGATTATTTCTGTTATTTGGAAGATGATTTAGTGCTGCATGATCCATGGTTTTTTAGTAAATTAAAGTGGTTTACGCATCACGGGGGAAATGGGAATTTGCTGCAACCTAATCGCTATGAAATAGCGCCTAAAGGCGCGGTTTTTAAAGCATATGTTGATGGTGATTTAGCAGACTCAGCGACTTCTCCGTTTCAAAATGTAGAGGAGCAGCGGCAGTTAATGGGAAAAATCATGGAACAAACAGTCGCTTTTGAGCGGGCCTTAAATCCTCATTCCGGCTGCTATTTTTTGAATGCGGAACAGATGGCACATTGGGCTAAGCAGTCTCATTTTTTGGATAGAGATACTAGCTTTATCGGCCCGCTGGAAAGCGCGGCGACTTTAGGGATTATGCGAACTTTTAGAGTTTACAAGTCAACTCCTTCCTATGCTAATTTTTTGGAGGTTCAACATTTTGGAACGAGTTTTCTGAACTTGATTGGTAATAAGGTGAGGGTGGCGGAATAAGGATGAGTTAAGATATTCATGTAAGCTGCAATACTTGAGAGGTACCATGACCCCGGCAACCGAAAAGATTGTCCTTCCCTCTCCCTTCCCCGACCACACTCAACTGCCAGAGGAAGACGGCACTTTTGTGAAGAATTTTCAGGAGCATCCCCAGAGCATTATTTTGACTGATTCTATCGGGTCGGTATTGCAAGGGCTTCATCCCGATGGGCAATATGCTATAGGGCAAGACTGTGGCATCTACTGGCGAGAAACTGACCCGCTTGAAAAGGGAGCAGAAGCTCCAGACTGGTTCTATGTGCCGAATGTGCCACCAACATTAGGAAATCAGATTCGTCGCTCTTACGTGCTGTGGCGGGAATTCATGGCTCCGATGATTGCTTTGGAGTTCGCATCGGGAGACGGTTCACAAGAGCGGGACACAACACCACTATCGTACTCAGAAGTCGAATCGGCGCCAAGACCTGGGAAGTTTTGGGTATATGAGCGGATCATGCGGATTCCGTATTATGGCATCTATGAGATCAATAGTGGCAGGCTGGAGGTTTACAGCCTGAACAATGGGTTTTACCAGCAGTTGCTTCCGAACGATCGCGCTCATTATCCGATCGCGCCAATGGGCGTAGAATTAGGACTGTGGGAAGGCAGTTATCAAAACCAGACAATTCTGTGGCTGCGGTGGTGGGATAGCGAGGGCAATTTGCTTCTGACAGGTACAGAACGAGCTTCCTTAGCAGAGCAGGCTTTGAGTGCAGAAGCCCAAGCACGGCGGGATGCCATCCCTCGGTTGTTGGCAATGGGATTGAATACACAGCAAGTGGCAGAAGCACTGAGTTTATCAGTAGAGGAAGTTAGCCAGCATTCACAATCTTAATGTCGCTTTTTATTAATAAGAAGTCAAAACATCGCCGATTTTAACATTGCCGCTGTTGATAATTTTGGCTAAAACTCCAGTTTGCGCGTGTCCGAATTCCTGTTGCAGTAAACTGAGTAGGGAAATATCCCGATCGCCCGTTTCTGGATTCACTTCTATATTGACGCAGCGGCCGATTCGTGCTGTAACTTCTATGAGCGCCGTGCCTAATTGAAACTGTTTTCCGATCAACTCAAATTCTGACCAAGCTGCCATACCTTCTAGCACAATGTTCGGGCGAAATCGGCCCACGTCAATGTTTTGAAGAGCGATTTCTGTTAATTGGTCTAATGTGGCTTGACTGAGTAAAGAGATGTGTACGGGTTCTCGATCGGGATAACGAGTTTCGCCGCTGGTGTCGCCGACTAAGTGCAAAGGTGCAAACTGCGGGTGTCTCGCTTCTTTTGTGGGTTCAATTGCAGCCAGATATTCGGTGAAAAAAGTGCCGATGCGATCGCGCCCCGCTGCTGTGTTCGTTTCTGCCGATAACACTTCCACTCCTTCACGCTTGACTGTTAAAACGGCCGTTTCCGGTTGATAATCACATTCTAAAGCTGCTAACAAAGGCCAATCGTTTTGGACAGCAAAATTTTTTTTGCTCATCCAAGGGACATTTTGGGCGGGCATCTTTGCAGCTTCCAGATTATCTGCAAACATTAAGGCAAAAGCTCGATCTCCCTTAATTCCGTGTCCTGCTGTTAAAGCAAACTCTGACATTTCTTGCGGTGTCAGCCCTTTAATTGGATAAATAAATAACTGTTTTATTGTTGCTAATGTCATATTTTTTTTAGTTTTGCTTCAATTTATAATGAACTATAGCCCCCTTAAAAAGCCGATATAGGGGGCATAAGCTATTTCACAAACCTTAATAAAATTGCTATAAAAACCCAATTAAGCTAGCAATTCATAGCGGCGGATATCTGGAGGGCCAACGGCCAAACCGTCTAATTTCTGCACGGCGTCTTGAATGTGAGTTGAACCGAGATGTAGTTCGAGCAAATCAGCACTTTCCCACTCTTCAACATAGGTAAAATCTGTGGGATCGGCTTGATTTTGCAGGAGTTCGTATTTGATGCAGCCATTTTCTTTGCGAGTTGGCTCTATAATGCTCAGCAGAAGGGATTTAAGTTCTGCTACTTTGTCGGGGAAGGCGGCAAGGCGGGCGACTACTCGCAAGGTTGTTTTGGACATAGGAGAAAAAAGTCACAGATAGGACGATCGAATTTACCGATTTTTATTTGGCAGACTCAGCAAAACACGATTTTACTTAAAATAACCTAAAGAGGTTGCTCGGTCAACGGCAGTACAATTAGTCCAGGACGCGCTCATCTCTCAGAAACCCGCTTTCTTCCTAAATTCTTCGTTACTAAGCGCAGAGCGTCGTATAAACCGGGTTTCTTGATATATTTTGGTAAATACCGCAGGAACTCAATCTTTGGGATAAAATCGCTTGTTTTCTGTAGAATATTCCCAGGCGAGATCTTCAGGGTCTTTTTCGCGGCTCCACTGAGCAAACTCCGGCTTAAGTTTCCACTTGCCGATCGTAGTTGCGTGAACTTTGAACCTGCGGGAGAGTTCCGTCTGGGTAAAAGAGATTTTGGGTTTTTGAGGAGTCTTGGTTTGAGCAAGGGGGAATAAATTTGGTTTTTTATCTTGTGCTTTTTCCCGATTTGTGGGAGGCTCTTGAACAGCTATTCCCGCATTAGCTGTTTCGCTTTGATTGACAGATGGAGCTATTTGAAAATAATACAAAATTCCGCCTTGTTCCGTCACTTCAAAATCTGCGGCAAACTCAGAAGCTCGTTCGTCGAGATACTCTTGAACTTTTTCTCCCGGCAGTTTCGCATTCATCGCCAAATCCAAAGCCGTAACTCGCCCTTGATTTTCCTTGATCAACTTATAGAAAACCGAGTCTAAATGAGCGAGTTTATGTTTTTGCTGCTGGTGGTAGAGTTTGTAAGCCCAAGCAATGCCCGCTGTGGTGGCGATCGCCCAAAACATCCTTCCCGACTCGAAACTGGCAACCGCCGTCAAGGAAATAGGCAAAAGCAGGGTAAGATATCCCCAAATGCTTCCCTTCTTTAGGTTATTGCTGTTTTTGACCATAGTTCCTAAACAGGTACGTAGTTTAGCTTAGTAGAGCGTGTCTGAATGTCGCGAAAGTTTTTCGACAGTCGATATATCGGCTAATCGCTGACGCACTCTACGACAAAATCCCAGAATCTACTTTTTTTGCAACCGAGGGTTCATGTACTTTTTTCGCAAACAGATTGCCATCCTGTTGATAGTTGTTGCTTGCTGTACGCTGACGATTAGTTGCAGCGATAGCCGAGCTGTCCAGTGTACTAAATTTACTGAAATTGTCAACAAAGGCAACGCTCTCCTTGAGGTTGATAAAGACAGCAACGATGCTGCAACGACCGACAATTTAGCTAAAAATTTGAACCTGATAGCGAATGAACTTGAGGATCTGCGAATAACAGATCCAACCCTCAAAGAAATTCAGCAGCCATCGGTTAAATCATTCCAGGAAATTAGTCAAGCACTCGGCGACATAAGCAAAAGTCTTCAGGCTGGAAATCTCGCTTCTACAAGTATAGAAGGTCGAGAGCAAATCCAAACCGCTCAAGCAGATATTATTAGAGCCGGCCAACAGGCGAATCAAGCAGCCGCAAATCAAGACGCTTTGACTAGCAAACTAATTAATTATTGTAAGGGCGATCGCTAAAGGCTAAGAGTTTTGAGTTCTGAGAGGGCCACGCGAACCCCAACACACCACGGGGGGTGAATGAATTTGAGGAATGCGTCGCCTTCACCTACTATCTACCCCTTTGCAATTACCCAATTTAGTGATGAATTTCTAGATTCAAAATATAGCGACCGAGTTGTACTTTCTCCGACCACAACTCGTATTCTAACCGCAAGTGATCCGGTTCCGGCTTTCCTGTCAGCGCCAAGTTGCGAGTGAAGTTGCGGAGTCGCAACTGTTCGGGAGTGGCCAGCGATTCGCCCTGAAGCCAATAACGGCTCAGGCCGTACATTCCTCGTTCCCAGCAGTGGCGGTAACTGTATTTGCCGTTTCCTTGCATGGTCATAATGACTCGATAGGGGGAAACTTCTAGCCAGAGCAACCGGGGTTTTGTAGTTGGGGGTAAGATTGTAACTTGCTCGGCAGATGCGTCGGAGTCGTCAGAAAATTGGCGATCGAGGATGGCTGGTTCGTGCAACAACAAGTGAAAGCGATCGCGGTCTTTTTGATAAAGCGTACCAGCGGTTTCAACAACTGACCACAATGGTAAATCTGTGGATACCAGCGATAAACTTACAGGCTTGCGGTGATGCGTCAGCATAAACAAAAGTGTAGGAGTTGTTGTGGATCGGGGGCTTTGAGATTTGAGATTTTAAGCTTTAGATTTTAGATTTTAGATTAGCTGGGTTCCAAATTCCGGAGCTTTTGCTTAAAAAAATGAAAAATCTACAACTGGCAATCGAAAATCGAAAATTGTTTAGTCACAATTCAATCATCTGGTCGATAACTCACAGCAGGAGATGAAATCTAAGCATATACACGGATAATATTGGTGAAATTAATGTGAAATTAAAGTGAAATCCGTGCCGTTGCGTCCGCACTCATGTGTCCTCGATAACTGACAGCAGAGTCTCTGGGCGAGTTTAATCAGGCTTTAAGTTAACCGGACACATTGGGAAAAAACCCGCAGGCCGTACAAAAGACGACTGACTTAGGACTGAGAAAAAGGTAGGATAGCTAACGCCATCCAATCCTAGTTTATCTCAATGCAAGCTGACATTATAACTACTACGCTTCTTGACAAAAGCCAAACTTTAAGCATTCAAAAACCGACCTCGGGCTTGTCGCTGGTGGGGAGGATTCGAGTTCCGGGCGATAAGTCAATTTCTCACCGAGCTTTGATGTTGGGTGCGATCGCCCAAGGTGAAACTACTATTGAGGGACTACTCCTAGGGGAAGACCCCCGCAGCACGGCTAAATGTTTCTCGCTCCTGGGAGCCAAAGTTTCTGAACTCAACGCGGAACGGGTGACAGTCACGGGCGTCGGAATTGGCGAGTTAGAGGAGCCTGTAGAAGTCTTGGACGCTGGCAATTCCGGCACAACGATGCGGCTGATGTTGGGAATTTTAGCTTCTCATCCGGGGCGTTTTTATGCAGTAACGGGTGACAGTTCTCTGCGATCGCGCCCGATGTCGCGCGTCATTAAACCGCTGCAACAAATGGGAGCCCAAATTTGGGGCCGAAAAAGCAATTCTTTAGCTCCTTTAGGGATACTGGGACAGCAGTTAAAACCGATTCACTACCATTCTCCGATCGCCTCGGCTCAAGTTAAATCTTGCATTTTGCTCGCCGGTTTGATGGCGGAGGGAGAAACTACAGTCACAGAACCAGCTCTGTCGCGGGATCACAGCGAACGGATGCTGCGAGCGTTTGGAGCCCAATTGAGCGTCGATCCAGAAACTTGTAGCGTGACAGTTACTGGGCCGACACAACTGCAAGGGCAGAATGTGATTGTACCGGGAGATATTAGTTCGGCGGCATTTTGGCTAGTTGCAGGGGCGATCGTCCCGGGTTCGGAACTCGTAGTCGAAAATGTCGGCGTCAACCCAACTCGTACAGGCATTTTGGAAGCTTTGGAAATGATGGGGGCCGATATTGAACTGCAAAATCAGCGAGAGGCCGCCGGAGAACCTGTAGCGGATATTTTGGTTCGCAGTTCCGGCCAATTGCGGGGATGCACCATTGCGGGCGACTTAATTCCCCGACTGATTGACGAAATCCCGATTTTGGCAGTAGCGGCGATCTTTGCGTCAGGTACTACAATAATTCGAGATGCGGCCGAGTTGCGAGTCAAAGAGAGCGATCGGCTGGCCGTGACCGCTGCCGAACTCAACCGCATGGGAGCCCAAATTTCCGAGTTACCTGACGGTTTAGAAATTACCGGGGGAACTCCTTTGACCGGTGCGGATGTTGACAGCTACACCGACCACAGAATAGCGATGAGTTTGGCGATCGCAGCGCTCAACGCCACAGGTATTACTAACATTCACCGGGCAGAAGCTGCTGCCATTTCCTACCCCGAATTTACCGCCACTTTGCAACAAGTTTGCCATCCAAATTAAGATTGGACATTGGGCATTGGGCATTGGGCATTGGGCATGGGTTGCTGGTTACTTGTTATCGGTTATTGCTATAGCCTTACAAATAACAAATAACCAATGGCTAATGACCAATGACTAATGACTTCCTCTAAGAATCTTTCCCTACAACTTGTTCTTTTAAAGAATCAATTTCCGTTAACAACTCTTGGCGATTAGAAGCCTTGAGCAGATACCGGTAAACAAACCAACCCGTATATCCCATGCCAATCAACTCAAAAATTGGAGCTACCAAAGGGACATCATTAAGAGCACCTAAAACTCCCAGCATTACCTTAATACTAATACCGCCTGCCAGAATTAAACCAACAGTTATGAGGGGCTTTTGGTAGTCAGCAAAAAAATTAGAGAGATAGGCTGGGAGTTCCGACAAAATTGTAATAACTTGGTCTTTAATATCTTGGAACTGGCTCGCCGTTGTTTCCGTGGTTGTCACTGTAGTCATTACCCCCGGTTTGTCCTCCACCAGGTCTACTGTGACGACTTCAGTAACTGTTTGTGTCTCGTCCGAAAAGTTAGCTTGTGTCATTGGATACTTCCTCCGTTGTCAGGTAAAATTGCAGGCTGTGAATTGCTGCCAGTATAATTCTCCGGCAATTAGCACAGCATTCGCGCTGCAGGGACTAATTGATGAGACTAAGGCAGAGCTTCACAAATTGCAAGCAAAAATAAGGATAAGACTTGATTGTAAACAATTCCCCTCGTTGCTAAATCGGTCTTTTGACTCATTTTTTCACTTGATCGAGGTCAATTTGATTCGGGCAAGGGCGTCCTTGTTCAAAGTCGGTGATATTGCCGATCGTGGTTTCGGCGATATTTTTCAAAGCTTCCTCGGTGAAAAAAGCTTGGTGTCCGGTAATCAGGACGTTGGGGAAAGTCAGCAAACGCTGAAATACGTCGTCTTGAATGACGTGATTTGACAAATCCTCAAAAAACAGATCCGTCTCTTGTTCGTAAACATCTAAACCGAGGTAGCCAATTATACCAGACTTCAGTGCTTTGGTGACAGCTTTAGTGTCAATCAACTGACCGCGGCTGGTATTGATCAGCATCATCCCTGGTTTCATTTGTTTGATCGCCTCTGCACCGATTAAATGGTAAGTTTCCGGTATCAGCGGACAGTGGAGGCTGACAATATCAGAAGCGGCGAAGAGTTCCGGGAGTGCGACGTATTCCATGCCTAGGGCGAGGCAATCCGGGTTTTGGTAAACATCGTATCCCAGCAGGTGACACCCGAATCCGTGCAGAATTTGGGCAGTAATTGCGCCAATTCTGCCTGTTCCGACGATTCCCACCGTTTTGCCGTGGAGATCAAAACCCAACAAGCCGTCTAGGGCGAAATTGCCTTCGCGGACGCGGTTGTAGGCCCGATGGATTCTGCGGTTGAGGGACAAAATCAGAGCGACTGCGTGTTCGGCCACTGCGTAGGGAGAATAAGCCGGAACTCGGAGGAGAGTTAGATTTAAATCCTTCGCTGCTGCTAAATCGACGTGATTGAATCCGGCGGATCTCAGGGCCAGCAAGCGAACGCCTTTTTCGGAAATGCTAAGCAGCGTTTTCGCGTCCAAGGAGTCGTTCACGAACGCGCAGACTGCCGGAAATCCAGCAGCCAAAACGCTGGTTTCCAGGTTCAGACGCGGTTCAAAAAAAACTAAATCGTGTTTGCCGCCGACATTCGCTGCTTCCAGAAATGTGCGATCGTAAGATTTGGTGCTGAATACGGCTACCTTCATGATTTTTGCCTGCAAACCCAGTAATAGTGGGAAATTCTTTCCCGATCAACTCTAAATTTTACTAGAACGCCGTTGTCCCAAACAACCAGTTTCCACGATCAATATTGAGTTTCGTAACAAGAGCCTCTCTGAAGAAACCAATTTTTTAGCTTTAGCACAACTCCTGCTTAATTTTTTGAATCTAATTGCTTAGACTGTAGTAAAGCGCGATCGTTAATTGCTAAAATTTTAGAAGCAACTCAGATGGGTAAAAAATCAAAACTATAATTTATGAAATTTTAGAAACCTCAGACTCAAGCAATTTATACAGTTTAGCAGATGATATTTTCATAACTTGTTTAATTCTGATCAACGTCGCAGCTTTCATTGCTTCTACTTCGTCCACATTGTCGCCAGAATACACATCCTTTTTGGCAAA
Organism: Microcoleus sp. Pol12B5; assembly: GCF_036701335.1. Classification (NCBI taxonomy): domain Bacteria; kingdom Bacillati; phylum Cyanobacteriota; class Cyanophyceae; order Oscillatoriales; family Microcoleaceae; genus Microcoleus; species Microcoleus sp. Pol12B5. The sequence continues at coordinate 50,581 of NZ_JAUBQQ010000042.1, forward strand.
CATCGAAATTGTTTTCTCTTTAGTATTTACGATAGAATATATGTAAGGATTCAGGTGAAAAATAGTTGATTGAAAGCCGAAAAATCTGGTAATGTAGTCAGATGAGCGAAAAGCCAGA